>JAYEFL010000281.1:24910-30266 GCA_034658635.1 Bacteroidota bacterium
AATCCTGGGCACTGATTCAATCCCCGTTTATGCACCGAATTGGGTGCGTAATTCTGTCTCAGGAGAAACGGTTGATTCTTTAATCCATGATGTTGTAGTTGAACTGAATATCAAGTGTGATTATACATTTAGTATTCACGATGCCCAGACAGATTCATTGATTTATAATAATGACCCGGCAAGAGTTGTCCCACATCCTGCCAAAATAAATGAAATAAATATATTAAATCCTTTAGGTGAAAATCGTCACCAGACTGTCAAACTCTATTTCCCCAACCAGCCCGGACAAATTCTTCTACGAATGGGATTTTTGCTTGTAGCTAACATATTCTTGCTTTTGCTCATAGCCGGAGCATTTTCCATTGCTTTTAATATCATTTTAAAGCAGAAGCGAATTCAACAAATACGCCGCGATTTCATTAGCAACCTCACCCATGAATTTAAAACCCCCGTTTCAACCGTCTCACTAGCCCTTGATGGACTAATTGATTATCCCATAGCTGACGATCCCAAGAAACGGAATCAATATCTGACCATGGCCCGAAAGGAGAATCGTCGTCTCGGACTAATGATAGAGCGTACTTTGAATATAGCGGCTTTTGAGAAAGGATCCATTCGACTAAAAACTGAGCAAGTAGACCTCCACGATCTGATCAATGAGGTGGCTTCCAATTTTGAAATTCATGTACATCACCGTCAGGGTCAGCTAATTACAAAACCAGAAGCTGAGTTTTTCGTAGTTAATGGCGACCGAGACCATCTTTTGCATGTTATTTATAACCTGGTGGATAATGCCAATAAATACTCTCCGGATATCCCAAAGATATTAGTTCGTACCGAACAAGGAAAATCCGGATGGATTCGGATTTTAGTATCAGACAAAGGTCAGGGGATTCCTGCCGATCTTCTGAGCCGCATTTTCAAACCTTATACTCGTGCCGGTAAATTGTCAAATGACAGAGTAAAAGGCTTCGGTCTGGGTTTGGCTTACGTACAGAAAGTTGTAGAATTACATGGTGGGTCCATCACAGTGGAGAGCCATGAAAATGAAGGATCCTGTTTCACTGTTCAATTACCGCTGCCATGAACGAAACAATAAACCTGCTATTTGTTGAAGATGATCCATACCTGGGAACTATCATCAAGGATCTTTTGGAGATTGAAGGATTTAGCATATATTTTCATAAAAGTGCTGAGTCGGCTTTGCATGTATTTATGAGTCAAAAGATGGATCTCTGTCTTCTGGATGTTATGTTACCGGGAATGGATGGGTTTGAATTGGGACGCAAGATCCGATCACTTGACAAGGAGATACCCATTCTTTTTCTCACCGCCAAATCACAGAAAGCAGATGTCGTAGAAGGTTTTAGGGCAGGTGCAGATGACTACCTCAAAAAACCCTTTGCTATGGAAGAACTAGTCTTGAGAATTAGGGCTTTGTTGCGTCGGTGTAACCGTTTGTGGAGCATTGAATCTGAAACCAAAAGCTTCGACTTTGGCAGATATCATTTCGACTATCCAAAAAAGGAACTATTTTATGATAGAGAAGCTCATCAGCTTACCCATCGGGAGAGTGAAATGCTAAGCCTTTTTTGCCAAAATCAAAATATTTTGGTTGAACGCAACCTAATTCTTGCCAAAGTCTGGGGTGACGACAGTTACTTTAATGCCAGAAGTATGGATGTTTTTCTCGCCAAACTCCGTAAGCATTTTCGGAATGACCCAGAAGTTTCTATCATCAATGTAAGAGGACGTGGCTTTAAGCTTATGGTACCGGATTTGGATTAGGAAAGTTGTAGTTGTGGTTCGACAATACTCACGCTAGGGGAGTACCAACAATCCAGAAACCTTATTGAAACTTATGCTGTTCATAATACAAAACTCAAAAAGGGTATTGGTAAGTAGACAATCTGAGGTTCTGTCGCAGCTGCTAAAAAGAATTTAGCTTTGCTTCCTGAAAACTTATCAAGCTATGTTCAAAGGTCACGTTTTCCCAAAACTATCATTCTGCAAGCTGTGTATTTCAAGTTGAGATTTTCACTGAGCTATCGTGATATCGAAGAACTTCTCAGAATCAGAGAGGATGCCTGGAACAAGATGGAGACTGGATGAAACATATATCAAGGTCAAAGGAAAAAAGACTTATGGTAGACCGACTAATCCCTGCTTCTGCCGCCAAAGCATCTTGCATCGTATTTTGCTCCATACGATGATGTCTGATAAAACAGTACCCTATCCAATTAATTCTTTATAGGCAGAATCGTTGAGAAGCTTATCCAAATCACCGGCATTTGCCAGTTTGATCTTAATCATCCAACCTTCTCCGTAAGGATCTGTGTTTACGAGTTCCGGGGTATCTTCCAAACTATCATTAAACTCAACAACCTCACCACCTATCGGCATGTAAAGTTCTTCTACTGCCTTAACGGCTTCCACATTTCCAAACGCTTCGCCTTTGTCCAGTTCATCTCCAACAGTTTCAACTTCAACAAAAACGATATCTCCAAGGTTCGACTGGGCATAATCAGTAACTCCGATAAATGCGAAATCACCCTCAACGCGAATCCATTCGTGATCCTGAGAGTACTTTAAGTTTTCTGGTACGTTCATAGTTTATGGTTTGTAAGTTATTTTCAAGTGTTCTCAAAGATATTAAAAAACCAATTAAGTAGCGAGGGTAAACCTGAGGTTAAAGCCGAATTTGGTATTGGACGTAGGATAGGAAAGATTAACAAACGGACGATTAATATTCTGATCATAGAAAAGCTTAAGACTGAACCTTGAACTCAAAACATATTCTGCTGAGAATTTCAGCATTATTGCTCTCTGACCAGAAGTCATTTTGTCTACGTCCTCTTCAAGCTTCCTCATTATCATCCGGTTATCCCTGATAGAAATATCAGCTCTGACATTTAAATCTGACTGGAATGCTCTCTTAGTACCTTGTGTTTTAATAGTAATTGGCACTTCCTGAAACCGGTAACCTGCGCCTATTACAAACTCTTCAGATTTGGTCTCCATGAGCTGATTATTATTAAAACTCAGGGTCATTGAACGGCTTTTCTTGTACTCAACACGTGTAGTCAGGGTATTGGTAAGCTGCATATCCAAACTAATGAGCGGAGAAAACTGCTCGTTAATCGAGACTCCTCCTATTTCGCGATCAGGCAGAAAATTCATTTGCAAATCGCGAATATAGTTTAAGCCATCAGTAACATCAGGATCATAAAATAGATTAGTCGCAAATGAACCTACGCTATAAGTACTGCGGTAAGAATGACGAATACTCATCTGCTTAACAAACTTTTTAAAGAAGGGGATTTTATCAAGCCCGCTGTAGGTGATAGTCCAGTTTGGCAACATATTAAACACACTCGGGAAAGCACTAAGACTAATGGATTGAACATCTTTACCAGCATATGCAGCAATGAAGGCCGGCACCAGAACATCCTGAGAAGTTCTACCGTAACCATCCATAAACCCAGGTGTATCACCATCGTTCGGATCATAGTGAGGACTACCAACAACCTGATTTCCTAATCGCTCCTGGGCCAATCTTTGAGAAATAACTACCCTGTTCTCTTTAAAAAGCTCCCAGGTATCGGATGAATAATCACCATCTTCTTTGCTTGTCTCAAAAGCTGAACCGATGGAAAGAAACGACATGGAAAAGTTTCCACTGATCATTTGATTTTCAGAAGTAAAATCTCCATTTCCACGGTGGAAATAGAATTGTTCCAAACGACTGCTCATTGACCAGTTGGCGTTCAAATCGATTCTTAAGCCAGTTATTGGCTCAAGATTAGCAGATAGCTGAACTGATTCATTGTTAGTATTCCAATACGCAGCATTTAATGTTGAATCTCTGGTAATCCACCCCATTTGAGCTGCCTGATCACCAAATGTCTCATCCTCTAATCCCAGAATAAAGGCCCAGCCAGGAGCAAGTGCATCATTATGTGAGCTCATTCCTAAGTACTGAGGTTCTGCCATGAACCCCGGAAGGAAGGTTCCTGTTCCATTGCTGTATGAAATACGGACACTTTTAGCAGACATCAATAGACGTGCTGATTGTTCTGCAATTATAATCAAAGGATTCTCACGATCAATAATATCACCTTCAATAACAAGCTTACCGCTTTGCAAATCCTCTTTGGTTTTTACCGTTATCCGCCTATTATTTACTACTTCAACCTCTATATCGATCGGGTTATTATTCTTATCGAACAGCTGCACTCGTATTTCTTCGGTAACCAGATCGTGAACCACGTTCTTTGACCGGTTCTTTTTTATATTGAACTTATCGTTTTCGTAGGATACAGTCTGCGTTTTCTTTTTCTTAGACTGATTTCCCCTACGACTGTATTTATTATCAATCTTCTTCAGCACACCTACTTTTCCATAAAGGTTTCTCAGATTAAGCTGACCGTTCATACTGAACTGTTTGTTATTTTGAATGGTATTCCCCAGTTCAATGGTATCAGCTGTAATTGGTCCGGCAGCCCAGTCATAATCGATCCGGTAACTGGCCGTAGAGCTAATCCAATCCAGTAATGGAATTTTATTTATAGGAAGAGTGTATTGTGAACTTATAGTATGGTGATATTGGGTATTCCTGCCAAAGTTGGAAATATTCTGCCAAATACTATCACGCTTTGCCTCATAATCATCTTCATCTTTACGCATAGCTCCTGCCGGCTCATCAATACGGGCAATATTTGAACTGTTAAAGTCGAGTTTCAGATTACGTGTAATATCCCATTTGAAATCGTATAAGCGATTCCAGTTAAAATTCTTATTGAATGTAGGCTCAATTCTCAAGTCGGGGTTAGCAACATTTCTGAGTTGTGTCTCTGCATACCTCCTGTCCATATTGGTTTGAAAGCGCAGCAAGGATGGCTGATAATAGACATTAATATCTCGGAGAATCTTATACAGCGGTTTGCTTAAAGCTTCAGACTTTCTAAACGGCTCCCAAGGCTTAGGTTGAGAGTTGTATATGTAAGAAAAAACTCCTGAGTAATTCTTATTCATATTGAACTCTGTATTTATATTTCTGGAAAAAGCCTCATTATAGGCGAAAGTTGTAGAAAAGTTAGAAAGGCTGTAAATCTTGGGCTTTCTTCTGTTCTTACCATCAATTTTCATGTTGGTAATATTGATACTTTTTCTTCTCTGGTAATTCTGTGATATATACAGAATTGAATCCCTTTCGTCTTTAGATTGTGTATTATCCAGAGCCGCCTGAAGGAGAATATCGGGATCCAGAGGATTATACTGAGGATTTCTTCTGGTTTCTGAATACCCCATATACACAGGGATATTAACACCTGCCTTTTTTGGGAAAAATCTACCC
>JAYEFL010000282.1:0-2202 GCA_034658635.1 Bacteroidota bacterium
CTTATAGGATTAATAATAACTTCTATTTCAAATCTTTTCGCGACCGGCGATTATACAGTTCCGGCGGAAAAAAGCAACCCCGCTATTGATAATGCAGCAATTCCGCAACATATTGTTCTGGGGTGGTTTTTTGTTGTGTTAGTGGTTTGTATTTCTGGAGTTATGGTGATTTTGCGATTCGGGAACTTTTCAGGGACTTTCTCAGCGGTAATTTTGGGCTGTTTTACCCGCTTGGCGCGTAACAGTAGCATCTTCGTCCTTTATTTACAGGCGAATTGGCTGGCAATACCTGATTTTCAATAATAATCCGGCTTAGGCTCGATCAGGGTGGACCGGCTCCGGAATGTATAGTTGTGCTTTTTGCCGAGTCAACCCCCAATCCCGCATATAATTGGTTGGCCATTGCGATCAGGCTGTTGATCATCTTTCGCATTTGCGGCTTGAGATTTCGTTTATAAAAACACTGCACCAGAGTAAAGGCCATAAAGAGCATAAGGATAAAATTGACAATAGCGACTGGATCGTGTTTGTAACAATGATTCAGCGCCCAATGCTGGCTGAGTGTATTGAAGATGTTATTTTCGATCTGCCATCTTGAATGACCGGTCTGCCATAAATCTTTTGCGGTTAATCGTGACTGTGGTATCGTTGTTGCCCACCACCAGCTTATGGTTACTTCTCTTTCGATTATTTGGCCGTCTTTTTTGACCTTCTCGGTATATGTTTCTATGGCATGCAGAACTCGCAACGGAACATCAATAGTATCGGTTTTGAAGCTATCAGCGTCCCAAACTTGTATTGTTCTACCATTTATATGCCAGATTTCAGGTTTCATCTGACTGAACAGTCCCCGCGCATCCTTAATAAGGCTTGGATAATTGTTCTTGAGAACAATGATAACATCCTTGCCGTGTTCAACACAAAAATTTACAAATGGCCCTTCCATATAAAGCGCATCAGCGACGATTACATCAAAGAAACGAGTATAGTTATTACAAAGCCTTTCAATCATTCGCTTTGCCGAGGCAACCTCATTTTCACCGGGCACTATCGGCTCAACATCCAATGGCAGGTCTATCTGCGTATTTAACAGGTTACACGCGGTCATGCGATAATAGTATTCGCTCTCTTCGCCCTTTACCGTTTTATGTTTCCGCTCACAAAAGCCCGGCCATTTACGCTTTTTAGTGGGAAAAAAATTCGTGCCCGTCTACACCAATGGCATTAAGAGGCAGGTCAGTATCAAGGGCCTTGTTACGCTTTAACTGATAACAATTGTTCCAGTGCAATCTGCGTAAATCATCAGGGATAATTTTTGTAAAAACCTCGCCTATAGTATCAACACTGGGTTTATCTTTGCCGATAAAGCTTTTAATCTTTTTGGGCAAACGCAACTCCACATCCAGTGCATTCAAACTGCCCAGCCTGGTTAAGTGCATAATAAAGCTGCTCATCAATACTGATTGCGTATTGATTTGGGGCTTTGTCCTTATATCCGTGATTTCTGACATTGCTTTGCTGAACCCAAAAACCTTGTCAGTATAATCAAAAAAACGTCTAAGCATATCAATCCTCATCTTCCATGAATCGTTTGAGCGAACTGGCGGAAATCTCAGCCATAAGTTCATTGGCTCTTTTATAGTTGCCAACCCACTGGCCAATAGTGCTTTCCCATTTTTTGGGTATGCAGATCATCTTTCGTTTTTTGCCGTCTCGTATGCTCAAATACAACGAGACATGCTTTTGCCCTTTCGTGGCACACTTGCATCGCGGATTTCCGCAGACCCTTGCCATCGTAACCAGCGAACCGCACAGCAATCTTTTGTTGCCAGCCAGTTTTGCTAATTTTGAACGAGCTTGCCTGTCTTTTTGAGTGAATCTTCCCCTGTGTTCCATAAGAATCCTTTCAAGTGGTTCTGGATAATAAATGATATAAACTATTATATCAGTCATGGCTGAAAAGTCAAGAAAAATCTAATGCGAATTTGCTTTTTGTGGGGAATTTATGCGAAAATGCTTACCTGCAAGGAATTACAGATGCAAAAAATTCAACCTGCGGAATTACTGCGTAAAATACAGCAATTCCGCAACATATTGTTCTGGGGTGGTTTTTTGTTGTGTTAGTGGTTTGTATTTCTGGAGTTATGGTGATTTTGCGATTCGGGAACTTTTCAGGGACTTTCTCAGCGGTAATTTTGGGCT
>JAYEFL010000283.1:0-2200 GCA_034658635.1 Bacteroidota bacterium
AGAAGAGCATTTCAACTACCGGCTTCTCAGAGGCAGGCTTTTTGAACAGAAGGAATTGAAGATAGAACAGCTGAAAATTGGGACCACACGATTCTATAGTGACTCACTTCTCCATCTTGATGGCACCTACAGTGATGTACAATATGAAACAGCCAAACAGAATTATCTGAATCAAAAATCTGAGCTGATCCAAGCGAGGTCTGCAATGGCGTCAACGGAAATAGAAATAGAAGAGTTGAAACAAGAGATTAACGATTTAAAGATACAGAGGCAGGAGGAAGAACTAAACGCATATGCCAGGATTCAGGAAAGTAAGGATAAATTTCTAGGAGCCATGGCTGATTGGGAGCTGAAGTATTTAATGGTGTCGCCAATTAGTGGACAAATCAGTCTTAGTAAATTTTGGTCGGTTAATCAGGAGGTTAAGGAAGGAAACAGGGTACTTACGATAGTCCAGGAGGAGAGTGGCCCCATCATGGGCAAGGTGCTTCTTCCGAATTTGGGGGCAGGGAAGGTTAAAGTGGGCCAGAAGGTTATTGTTAGATTTGATCGTTATCCCCACATGGAGTTTGGCATGGTAACGGGTTTAATTAATTCTATTTCCCTTGTTCCGGAAGAGTCGAATTACCATGTTGAAGTGGAATTTCCTGATGGACTTACTACTTCTTATAATCAGGAACTTAATTTTACCCAGGAGATGACAGGACAGGCAGATATAATTACAGAGGATCGTAGCTTTCTTGTCAGAATTGTTAGTCCATTGAAGTCAATAATCAAACGAAATACTAACAGAGCAGGATCGGAACAACTAACGGAATAGCAAATCATCTAATTCTTCATTAATACGTATGGTGTCAATTTTAATTTCGGTCATTAACTGACCGTTCCTGTTGATGATACGATATGGAAAGCTTACCCCTCCTCTTATCTTATAATCCGAGAATTCTGATTGTGCATTTATAGGTAAGCCGTTGATCATATACCGGGCTTCTGTCTTTAGGATGAGGTAGGTCTCAGCATCGAGAAAAAATCTAAGTGAAACCTCCGATTCTTTGCTGAGTTTAAGTATTAATACAGGACGTTCATTCCATATTCCTGCCGCATCATAAGTTATTCTATATCCCAACTTATGATAATTAACCAATATCCCATCAAAATCTGCACTTTCCTTAAGTTGATTCAACTCTGGTCCGGTAATGGCAACTGTATCTGGCGATACAAAGGGATTTAGCATCCATCCCCTCTCACCATCAAATCCTTGTGATATCCTTCCTTCATTAAGGTGAACATCCATCCTGTAAAATGAAGGGCGTTTCTGAATGATGCTAATTTGCAGATCAGCACCCAACTGGTTTAAGGCTCCAAAAGATATCAGAGTATTAATCTTCTTTTTGCTTTCCAGGCCAATAGCTGCATAATGCTTTTGCAGAATTTCGTCTGCTTCAAAGGGGATATCCTGGGCATTGGTTTTATCCAGGCCTGATATCAGACCTGAACAAATCAGTATTACCAAAGAAAAATAACGAAACCGGATCATGGATTTGGTCTATTATATTTTACGACTTACATCTGGACGGTCACTTACACCTGGACGGTCACTTACACCTGGACGGGCACATACATCTGGACGGTCACTTACACCTGGACGGGCACATACATCTGGACGGGCACAAGGCACCGTCCCTACGAATCTTGCGTCTTGCGTCTTATTTATACTTGTACTTATCTCGCCACCAACGAATCATTCTGTTGATCAACTCTTTTTCCTTTGGGTTATCTGAAGGCTCCCATATTTTTGTGTTTTTTATTTCATCAGGCAAATATTCTTCATTCAGGAAATTCTTGTCAAAGTTGTGTGGATACCTGTAATCTTTACCATATCCCAACTCCTTCATTAACTTGGTGGGGGCATTCCTTAAATGCAATGGTACAGGCAGATTCCCGGTTTTTTCCACCAAAGCCTGAGCATTTTTTATTGCCATATAAGTTGAATTACTCTTAGGGCTGGTAGCCAGATAAACAGTGATCTGAGATAGGAGGATTCTTCCTTCAGGCCAGCCTATCTTATGTAAAGCATCAAAGCATGTATTGGCCAATAATAGGGCATTGGGATTTGCCAGTCCGACATCTTCTGAGGCAAAAATCACCAAACGCCTGGCAATGAACTTTGGGTCTTCTCCTCCTTCTATCATCCTGGCCA
>JAYEFL010000284.1:0-9670 GCA_034658635.1 Bacteroidota bacterium
CTTGCGTCACTCCCGCGTCACTCCTTGCGTCACTCCTTGCGTCACTCCCGCGTCACTCCTGCTCCACCCCTATCTCCCCCACAGAAGCAAAAAACTCCCCATTCACCTCATCCAAAGCAACAAATTTCATATAACGTGCAAAAACAGGACTTCTCATAACTACCCGCACTTCATCTGCGGAATCATCAAATCTTTCTCCAGCCTTATTCTCCCCCCAATTCTTGCCATCCTGACTAAAATACAGAGCATACTTCCCTACCCGTCCGTTCGACATACCCTGACGTGGAGTATAAATGAATGCTTTCACCTTCATTTCTCTCCCCATATCTATTTGAAGCTCATGGGGATAGCTGTATTTTTCATCAGACCAGTCTGAGTGCCAGTAAGTGTTAGGATTTCCGTCTATGGCATTTTTTGCCTCCTCACCCGGGTATTCGCTATCGGCATAAACAATTTTCCACTGAGCCTTTGACAGACCGAGTTTTGCAGTTGCTATTCCGCTGGATATCAGGCCATTTCCAAAATGCCGGGCACGAACTGTACCACCCTTTAGCAAGATGAAATCTCCCAAAAATGGCTCGGAATCTGCACGGGGTTCACTTCCATCCAAAGTAAAGCGGATATCCTCCAGAAAACCTCCGGATGTAATTCTTACAAAGCCTTCCTTATCACGCACTATCTCAGGCATTGTGGCGATGGGCATTCTTTGACTGCGTGCCGCATCCATCCGCTTTTCAGATGCTACTGGTATAATTGTATATCCGAATGATATCCCTCTTGGATTAATTTTAAATTGCTCAAGTGGTCCCGGGCCACAGGATCCATTTCCCAATCCTGCATTCCGGTAATCCATATTGATTACAATTTCTGGTCTGTGTGATAATTCGTTGGTATGTCTGGCTACTGCAAGATCGTTGGCGCTTAAATGAAGAGCAGCAAATGCCATAGGTCTGTCTGGGACAAACAATACTCCCCGGCCATCAGAGCGAGATAGCCCGACCCATCTTGTTTCTTCGCGGTTGCCTGTTTCCTGCGGATCTATGTATGGAACATATTGTTCTGTAACCGTTGATGCATAAACTCCCAGATCAGCGCTTGCCAGACGGTCTTCATAATTCTCATGTGGCCCGCGTCCATACCAGCTCAAATGCTCGAATTCTGAATTGAGTACCATCTGAATGCCAACTCTTGGCAGAACTGAGTTCATTCCATGGGGTAAAACCTGATGGGCCAGGTGTAATGCTCCGTTCCCCAAAATAGTATAGGTACAAATATGATCAGCAAAAGT
This sequence comes from Bacteroidota bacterium, assembly GCA_034658635.1. Lineage (GTDB taxonomy): Bacteria > Bacteroidota > Bacteroidia > Bacteroidales > UBA12481 > JABHCC01. The sequence continues at coordinate 1,289 of JAYEFL010000284.1, forward strand.
GCCGGCTTTTCCACTCCATCGTATCTGAGTAATCACCTGAACAGTATTATTCCCAATCTTTTGACTGGAAATCTTCAACAGGCTTGGCTTCAGGCTATCCAATCCAAAATTCCGGATACTGTTATTTATCTCTTTATCATTATTGGTAGGAGCCCGCATGAGATTCAGTACAGGCGAAGCCAAAAGATTATCAGAATGGCCAAGCAATTCTGAGCCCATACTTTGCCAGCTCTCGAGCAAGCCTGTTTTCTGGCAAAACCGGATAATGAAATCCTCTCCCTTTATCAGGATAGATTTCTCATCTTTTTGGTACGATATTTCCGGGATACTCTTCAGATCAAGTACTGGCTGATCCTTTGCAGTTACCGGAAACATAAACTGTACGGCAGCTATTTCATGTCCGCCTGAAGCCCAAGGCTCATCCTGCTTTATCCTGAATTGCATGTTCAAATGATATTCATCAGAACTTTGACTCGGGATATTGGGCAGTTTTACTTGTAAGATAACTGATTCACCCGGAGCAAGGGAAAAGGAAGGAGAATATTTTACGCTGCGAAAGACTTTTCCGTTCTTGCTAACTGAGTATTCTAAATTAAAGTTACGCAGGTTAGTAAAATCATACTTGTTTGTGATTTTCACCTTTCCAGCCATTAAATCTATCGCTTCGAATCCAATATACTGATACACCCTTTTTACCTCCAATAACTTTGGAGGGATGCTACGATCAGGAAAGACTAAGCCATTCAAACAAAAGGATCCATCATTGGGTTGATCGCCAAAATCCCCTCCGTAGGCATAATATTGTATCCCGTTTTCATCCTTTTGGAAAATCCCCTGATCTACCCAATCCCAGATACATCCACCTATCAGTCGGGGATAAGATTCAATCACCCGCCAGTATTCATCCAGATTACCCACTGAGTTGCCCATTGCGTGGGCATATTCACAGATAAAGAATGGCCTTGAATCATTGCTTTTTCCCTGGGCTTCAATATAGGAGACTGATGGATACATCACACTCACTACATCACAAACCTCATTAAAGCGCTCATAATGAACAGGCCTGGAAGAATCTAACTTCTTGGTTAGTTCAGCTGTAGCTGCAAAGTTCTGACCCGGACCAGCCTCATTGCCCATGCTCCACATGATTATGCTTGGATGATTTTTGTCGCGTTGGATCATTCTCTCCATTCGTTCGAGATGAGCCTCTTTCCAATCCGGGTTATTTCCCAGAGACCTCTCCATGCTATATCCCATTCCGTGTGACTCAATATTAGCCTCATCGATCACATACAATCCATATTCATCGCATAACTGATACCAATACGGATCGTCAGGATAATGACAGGTTCTAACCGTGTTGATATTATGTTGTTTCATCAGCAATACATCCTGTAGCATCGATTCTTTTGATATCACATGTCCTGTAAGCGGATCATGCTCATGACGATTCACGCCTTTCAACAAAACAGGTTCACCATTGATAAGAAATTGTTGGTTTCTGATCTCAATATTTCGAAATCCGATTTTATGACTGACTATTTCTAAAATCCTTCCCTTTGAATCTTTAAGGGTTAGTAATAAGTTGTAAAGATTTGGAGTTTCTGCAGTCCAGTGTCTGGGCTTCAGTAAATGGTGAGAAAAACTTATTGTAAGATCTTCATTCCGATCGGCAGAAAACTCCTTAGTAAGTGGTGCGGGTAATACATCCTTTCCTTTATCATCTACCAACTGTGCTTCCAGAACAAAATAACTTGCCTTTTTCTTTTGATTGTTTTTGATAGAGACCTCCAGATCTAATTGTCCGTTGTGATATTTATCCACAAGGGAAGCTTTGGCAAAAAAATCTATTATCCTGATTTTTGGAGTACTGTACACGAACACATCACGTTCAATACCACTAAGTCTCCAGAAATCCTGATCCTCAAGATATGATCCATCACTCCACCGGTATACTTCAAGTGCGATAAGGTTCTTTCCGTTCACTACATAATTTGAAATATCAAACTCTGCAGGAAGTTTACTCCCCTGGCTATAACCAACTTTTTGTCCGTTAATCCACAAATACATAGCTGATTTAACTGCTCCGAAATGCAGAATTACATCTCTCTTCTTCCAATTATCCGGAATTTCAAACCAATATCTATAAGATCCAACAGGATTATATTCATGAGGGATTTTAGGTGGATTTGCCGGAAAGGGATATCGAACATTGGTATAAATTGGAATCCCATATCCATGTAATTCCCAGTTTGCAGGAACTGCGATTTTATCCCAATCGGTATCATTGAAATTAAGAGAATAGAAATTTTTTGGCCGATAGTTTGGTTTCTCTACCCAATGGAATTTCCATTGATCGTTTAGCAATTTATAATAAGCCGACTGATCAAACTGATTTTCCAGTGCATCCTGCCTATTATTATATGACATGAAATGGGGATGCGCCTTTTCCTTGTTGATGTTGAACATATTCGGGTTCTCCCAATCTTGAAGGTTTTGTCCTGATAATTCAGAGACAGGCCCTATCATTAATAATAGTGCAGCCAAGAATATTGATAGTTTTTTCATATTGACGCTAAAAATAGTCAAAATACACGGTTCAAATGAGCAGAACAATTATCAGGCATTATCGGATATTTCACCCCCTGCATGGGATAGAATATCCGATAATTTACCCCCTGCATGGGGTAAAATTCCAGAAAAGTGCGTAGATTTGTAAAAACAGGACTGTTATGATCTATAGGCAATTATTCGAAAAACTAACAACTCACATTCCCAAAAAGGAGTTCAGTATCATAACAGGGGCCAGGCAAACAGGTAAATCGACTCTTTTACGGCAGCTGGAAAATTATAGCAAACAAAATAACATCCCTGCTGTTTTTCTCAACCTTGAGAATAAATCAATTCTGGCAGAGCTAAATGAAAATCCACTTAATCTATTAAAATTCCTGCCAGATACCGATAAAAGGGTTGTGGCATTAGTGGATGAAGTGCAATATTTGGATGATGCTTCTAACTTCTTGAAACTTCTTTACGATGAACATACTGAACGCATTAAGATTGTGGCAACCGGGAGCAGTGCCTTTTATATTGACAGCCGCTTCAAGGATTCACTGGCAGGTAGAAAAAAATTGTTTCACCTGCCTACATGTACATTCGATGAGTATCTTGAATTAAGTGGCAAATCAAACCTGCTGGAGGAAAAGAATCAGATAATAAAAAGGCCAGAGTACAAAAGTACTTTAATTACCTACCTGCAGGCAGAGTGGGAATCATACATGATTTACGGGGGATATCCGGCAATCATAACTGAACCAGATACGGAGGGAAAAATTGATCGGCTGAAAGATTTAAGAGATTCATATGTAAAGAGAGATATCCTGGAGTCAGGTGTAACAAATGAAGCAGCATTTTACAGCCTGTTCAGGATTTTGGCAGCCCAAAGCGGTAGTTTGGTTAATATCAATGAATTGGCTTCGACGCTACGAATTAAGAATGAAACCGTCACCAGATATCTTGTTATCATGCAGAAAAGTTTTCACATCGCATTGATAAAACCATTTTTTAGAAACCTGAGAAAAGAGCTGGTCAAAATGCCCAAAGTATTTTTACTCGACACAGGTTTGCGAAACTGCTTATTAAACAATTTTCAGCCCATTGCAATGCGCACAGACAGAGGTGAACTATGGGAGAATAGTGTGTTCAGGATCCTTGCGGATAAATACGGACAGGATGAAATTCATTACTGGCGTACCAGTGCAGGAAATGAAGTTGATTTTGTTGTCCCTCATATTAGTGAACCTAAGGCAATTGAAGCTAAATATGACATAAACCAGGTAAAAGGATCAAAATACAAACGCTTTACTGAAACCTATCCCGACCTTCACTTCTCCTTTGCCTGGATGCATCCTTTTGACGAAGAATTTTTTCAAAGAATCCAGACATGAGTTACCCACCTAAAACAACAATTGTGTGTATTTGTCTTTGCTCATTTATATTATCAGGCTGTCAATTCACAAAAAAGGAAACTTTCACTAAACCTAATATCATTTATATTCTGGCAGATGATCTGGGATATGGAGATGTATCCTGTCTCAACCCAGATTCCAAAATCCCCACTCCAAATCTGAACAAGCTTGCTGACCAGGGAATTACCTTTACAGATGCCCATTCAGGTTCATCCCTTTGCTCTCCTACCCGCTATGGGATACTGACAGGTAGATATTCCTGGCGATCAAGAAGACAAGGGGGTGCATTATGGTCTTTTGATCCCCCGCTGATAGAAGAAAACAGACTTACAGTTCCCCAATTTTTAAAGAAAAATGGTTATCACACAGCGATCATTGGGAAGTGGCACCTCGGGTTAAACTGGAGGGATAAAAATGGGGCTATTCTTGAAAATACCGGTACTGAAAAGGGTTGGAATGTTGATTTTTCCAAAGCTCTTGAAGATGGTCCCAATTCGCGTGGATTCGATTACTTTTTTGGGGTTGACGCACCTAATTATCCACCGTATTGCTACATAGAGAACGACAAGACCCTTGGCATTCCTAGCTTAGATAAGCCGATGTCAATGTACGGAGTACCAGGCATAATGGTGGAAGGCTGGGATTTGTACAAGGTGCTGCCTGAACTCGAAAAGAAAGCCATTCAGTACATCAATGACAGGGCTGAACAAGATAATCCCTTTTTCCTGTATTTCCCCTTGACAGCCCCACACACTCCCATTGCTCCCACTGAGGAGTATGTGGGAAAAAGCCAGGCCGGTCTCTATGGTGACTTTGTCCACCAGGTGGATGCCATTGTTGGAAATATCATGAATACCCTCGATCAAACCGGACTGGTGGAGAACACACTTGTAATTTTCACCAGCGACAATGGATCTCCACAGATGGATGGAAGTAACATGGCTGGTTCAGCTAACTCTATATTCAAATACGGACATAAACCCAATTTTATTTTTAGAGGTATGAAGGCTGATGTTTGGGAGGGAGGCCACCGCGTACCATTCTTTGCCAGTTGGCCCGGGAAAATTATTCCCGGCACCATAAGCGCAGAAGTTATCTGCCATACTGATTTGATTGCAACATGCGCAGTCATTCTGGGTCAGGAGCTTCCAGAAGATGCAGGAGAAGATAGTTATAGCATTTTACCTGCTCTAACCGGTGAACCTTATGAGAAGCCTGTTAGGGAGGCAACTGTTCACCTATCCGGTGATGGTTCATTTTCCATCCGACAGGATCAATGGAAACTGGAGATCTGTCCGGGATCCGGTGGACCATCCATATCCCCTGAAACAGCCATGCGCACCAAATTACCCATGATTCAGCTTTATAACCTCGAAAATGATATCGGTGAACAAAACAATCTGTACAACACTTATCCGGATAAGGTTTTCAAGCTCACTACCCTTCTGGAAACCTATGTCAATAACGGACGAAGCACTCCGGGCCTACCACAGAATAACACCGGCTCACCAGACATCTGGAGATCCCTGGAGGTGAGGAATGTAAAGTATGACACAACGATGGTAGATCACCTTGCTGTAGGGAAGCAATTACAATTATTGCATGATACTCCCTTGAAATTCACGAAAAATGGGATAAATATTCTAACCGATGGAATTCGAGCCTCTTCGTGGTATAATGATGGCAACTGGGTTGGAGTTGAAGGTGAAAATCTTACATTCATCCTTGATCTGGGTGATGAAGTTGAAGTTAGCTCAATCTCAGTTGGTTTTTTGGAAGCACAAGCCTATTGGATCTTTCACCCAATGAGTGTTGCCTTCTCCACCTCTTCCAACGGTATTGATTTTTCAGATGAGAAGATCCTGAAAAGATCTGTGATCAAGCAAGATGATGAAAGAGTCATAAAAGACTTTACTGCTCATATGGAAAGTGTCAAATGTCGCTATCTTAGCATCAAGGTAGAAGGAGTGAAAGTTTGTCCGGAATGGCACAAAGGAGCTGGTGGCAAAGCCTGGCTTCTAATTGATGAACTAATGGTTAATCCTTCCAAATAATTACAAAATGAAAACCGCAATCAAATTGAGCTTCATTGCTCTTCTATACTTCATAACATCATGTGACCAGCCTGACAATCAGCCGAATATCCTCTTCGTTATGAGCGATGATCATGCCGCCCATGCCATTAGCGCTTATGGCAGCCAGGTAAATAAAACACCAAATATTGACCGGCTGGCTACTGAAGGAATGCGTTTCGACCAGATGATGGTTAGCAATTCAATCTGTGCCCCATCTCGTGCCACCCTGTTAACCGGAAAGTTCAATCACCAAAATGGTTTCTTACAGAATGGATACAGCTTTGATGGTAGTCAGCAAACCTTTCCCAAGCTACTGCAGGAAGCAGGTTATGAAACTGCCATCATCGGTAAATGGCATCTCAAATCAGAACCCACCGGATTTGATCATTACAATGTTATGCCCGGACATGGAAGATTTTATGATTGCTGGTTTAAAGAAAAGGGAAAGATCTGGCGGGATGGTGTTGCCGGAGGAGAAGTAATCGAAGGATATCTGACGGATGTAATTACAGATTTGTCGATTGATTGGCTGAAAACACGGCAAACTGAGAAACCATTTTGCTTAATGGTTCATCATAAAGCACCGCATTCTCCACATCATCCGGATTCAATACATGCTAATATGTATGAGGATGAGGTTTTGATAGAGCCCGCAACCCTGTACGATGATTGGGCCACCCGGACAGCAGCCCTGAACATGACCGAATATTCAAAAATCGCCGATTGTAATTATCCTGAATATAAGGATTTGGTGGAGAGCATCCCTGACGTGAATGAGCGGACAAAAATAATGTATCAGGCCTATATGAAAGGCTATTTACGGCTAGTGGCTTCCCTGGATGATAATATAGGAAGACTGCTAGATTATGTTGATCAGGCCGGTCTGAAGAATAATACTATTGTCATTTATACTTCAGACAATGGTTTCTTTCTGGGGGATCACGGATTTTACAACAAAATGTGGATGTATGAAGAAGCTTTGCGTATTCCAATGATTGTTCGTTATCCAAAGGAGATCAAAGCAGGAAGTTCAAATGACCTTATGGTTCAAAACATTGACTTTGCCTCCACTTTCCTTGATTATGCCGGGGCAAACATTCCCTCAGATCTTCAGGGCTTATCCTTCCGGTCTATCCTCCGGGGAAAAACTCCAAAAAATTGGAGGGATGAAATATATTACCATTACTATGAGGGCTATGAAATACCAGAACAATTTGGGATCAGAACTAAAACAGAAAAACTGGTCTGCTTCCCCAATGAAGGCGAACAACCTTACTGGGAGCTCTTTGATTTAGAGACTGATCCTCAGGAGCTAAGTAATATATACAACAAGCAGGAATCTACTGGAATCCAAAAAGACCTCAAGGAGGATCTGGACAAGATTAGAATTCATTACGGCGATACTTCTGACATGAATGTATCCAATACCAGATACATCGAAATTGAGAACAAAGCTAAAGGTCAAGCCGTAAAGCTTCAGTATCCAAACTCACCCAAGTACCCCGGAGGTAGCAATCATCCATTAACAGACGGAATAATCAATCATGTTAGTCCGAGATGGGCCTTTGATTATGACAAATGGTTAGGCTTTGAGGTGGATAACCTGGATGCACTTATTGATCTTGGAGAGCCTGCTATGCTGAATCAAATCTCCGTAAGGTTTTTAGATAAACTTGACAGCTGGATTTTCCCACCAGAAACAGTACAGATCTCAATTTCATCAGACGGCAAGGAGTTTATTAATCTGACTGTACAATTGGATAAAGAGCGAGCAGAAGGTGGTGTCGCCTTTATTCATCATTTCACAGCTCTAACAAATAAATCATTAGTCCGTTTCATCCGGGTATACGCAAAAAATGTTGCCGTTTGTCCGGACTGGCATCCCGGTGACGGTGGCAAAGCCTGGATGTTTGTGGATGAAATTATTATTGAATAAAATATAAGGGGGAGAAATTGAACAGAGGACTCAAAGCGTGTCGCAGATCCAATTCAGATTGGAACGGCTGTGATAACTATAAATTTGATAATCATGGGATTCTCTCCTTCTCTTGGCCTATCCTTGCAAAACTCAGATACAGTTTGTAAAAAGATATTATTTGGAAGCTTTCCATTGCGATATTCAAGAAGAACATAAGGATGGACTATTGCATAAAACGAAGTCTGGTCAGAAAAGAAGGACCCAGAAATACCTGTCTTTCCTTACAGATAGTTATTCACTTAAAAAAATAATGATTGTCCGCAATCATATACCATCCATATCCAACAAAATGATCTATTATCGATTAGCCTGAGAACCTTGGAGTTATGAAGAAATTGGAATCACTTCTATATTCAGAATA
>JAYEFL010000285.1:0-2188 GCA_034658635.1 Bacteroidota bacterium
TCGGTTTGCAACACTCCGGTATATTCACTCAGCACATCATGTACCACCTGCTGGTTACGGTTGGGCTGGTAATCGAAAAACAGTAGTTTTTTATGCGGCGCCAAATAATCAATCATATATCCCCGGTGACTGCTCCCAGGCTTATCCTGGGTCAGAACCTTATGTGTTGTATCATCGCTTTGCACGTAACCCGAGGAAAGGACCTCCCGTTTAAGAAGGTCATACAAGGGTTCGATGAGTCTGCATACTTTGGCCATCCAGCCATTGATGGTCGATTCAGCCAGAATGATGCCGTGTCTTTTCAGAATCCGGACAATACGGTAGAATGGAAGACCATCTACCATTTTGCTAACCAACAGGTAAGCCAGAAGCGAAGGACCGGCGTTGCCTCTGGGTATCACCTGAGAAGGCAAGGGGGCTATGACAACTCCATCACCATTAGCAGGGGCATATTTCCAGCGGATGATCTGGCGAACGAAAAGCTCAGGTTCTTTATATTCAAGAGTTTCAGAAACTACTTTACCAATGCGCTTCATCCCCTTGATTTCTTCTTCGGATGGTTCAATTTCTTCAACTACTCGTGGCAGGTGTGCAGGCAAGGGCATACGGCCATGAGAAGGCTTTTTCTCCTTGGTTTTCTTCTTGCGCTCATAGCTAATCTCTTCAGTTTCCAGAGTCTGCTCATCTGTAGTTTGCAAAAAACCGTCCAGATTCAGGGCCAATTGCGAGGGGTCAGGTGCAATCGATCGCTCCGAACGAGAAGAAAAAATCATTTTTTGCAATTTGGCCATTTGGAACTTCACGTACTCCAGATCCTGCTTGAGGGTAGCATTCTCTTTTTGCATGGCCTCAAACTCAGCACGGGGAAGAGTGATCATATCCGCAGACCCGGAGTCGTTTTTCATACTACCAAGATAAACACTCATGGGCTGGAGTCCTAATAAACACGGTGGTTTTATTAGATTACTTGCCCACATACCAGTAGCTTATGTGTTGATAAACCAAGTATAAAAATGGATTCTAAATTTGTCAAGGTCTTATCCGAACTAATACCGAATACTGGGCTTACTTATGAACAGCAACTCCTGCATTTTGTTGATAGCGATCGAAAATAGAATATCGTTTCCTTTGATAGATCTTCTTTAATGAGATGCCTTCGATCATCATCACGAGCTGGGTCCAGTTCATTGTGTAGGTGTTTTTCATCGAATCGAACATCGGTAATTCAAAGGTTCCCTGTTCTAAACGCTTATAATAGAGAATAAATCCGCTGCCTTCAAATCTCAGCAGCTTAATCATGTCACGTCTACGATTGATAAATAGAAAAACTTCACCTGAAGCAGGATTGCGATGAAGCTGCTGAAGAACCAAACTGCTCAGTCCCGTAAATGATTTTCTCATATCGGTCGGCTCACGATACAAGTAGTAAGAATATTGGCTGGTCAGAGCAAACATCAGAGTATTTCTCTAAACAGATTTGTGAATAAATCAATACTTTTTTCTCCGCTTACGACTATGCGCGTGCCATCTGGCAGCCATACTTCAACTTGTTCACTGGAAACTCCTGGCGCAATACGAGCTCCTTCCAGAATCACCGGCATAAAACCGTTTAATTGCTTATTCTGCTCTTGTTGTCTTATAGGTCTTGGCAACCGTTTCTTGAGAGAGAGAGTATCCAACCTAGAAAAATGCTTACCATACTTTCTCGAACTTACTAATGGACTCAGTGTTTTCATAAAAGATTTTATTCCCAAAAATAATAGGGAATTATCATCATGTCAAGATGCCGTACACCGAATGGTTACTTTGCAAATGCCAAGGGAGGTAAAATTGTCATAGGGAAAACGGACAAGGGTGAAATTGTCGGTGTAGATAATTCAAAACGTCTGTTGGAAGACATCCCAAATAAGATTCAAACTCAATTGGGAATTATTTGTGATGTTGACTTAATCGAGTTTGAAAGCAAATATTGTATTGAAATTGATGTAAAGCCATATGATGTAGCAATATCCTATCATGGAAAATATCATTACCGTAGTGGAAGCACAAAGCAAATACTCAGCGGTAATGCCTTGAATGATTTTCTAATGAAGAAAGCTGGTAAAACCTGGGATGATGCAATAGAGGCGAGAGCAAAAATTGACGATATAGATGTTTCGGCAGTAGAAACTTTTAAGAAAGGAGCTGC
>JAYEFL010000286.1:0-67378 GCA_034658635.1 Bacteroidota bacterium
CGCTTCTTCAAATATCGGGTTTTTCAGAAGCACAGATGGTGGAGATTCATGGACACAAATCACCAATGGAATCACAGCCTCAGGGCGAATAGTAATTGGTGTTTCTCCGGCATCACCCGGAAAGGTATATTTGGTTATTGGTGGTACATTCAAAGGCTGCTTTCTGTCGCAGAATTCCGGAGCATCATTCTCTCTGCGCTCTGACTCTCCAAACATACTGGGCGGCGCCTATGCTGGTGACGACAGCCGCAATCAAAGCTGGTATGATCTTACTATCCACATCGATCCGCTTAACGCAAGCATAGTTCATGTTGGTGGAATCAATACATGGAGATCAAATGACGGCGGACAAACCTGGACTATCACCAGTCACTGGGCTGGTGACAGGGCTAACGAAGTGCATGCCGACCATCATTGTGTTGCATATAACTACCTGAATAACAGGATGTACGACGGGAATGACGGTGGTATTTACTGGACTGCCGATCAGGGTGAATCATGGACTGATATCAGTGTTGGTTTAGGAATTGGCCAGATGTACAAATTAGGAGTAAGCGCTACAAACCGATATAAAACGATGGCTGGCTTTCAGGATAACGGTTCAGCAACACTCACTGACCATGGTTGGTATACCACTGGAGGAGGAGATGGATTTGAATGCATGGTTGATCCCTTTTCTGATGCATATAGTTACAGCTCTGTTTATTATGGTGCTATCAATCGGTGGATTAACAACTCATCAGCTCAAGCCATAGCAGGAGAAGGACGAAACGGAATTACCGAAAAGGGAGCCTGGGTAACACCATATACCCTTTCAGAATGGGATGGAAATACCATGATTATCGGATACAAGAATATTTGGATCTCAAGAAATGTCAAAAAGAGTGGTGCTGTTGACTGGCAGAAAATCACTGATAACCTGGGTGGATCAAACAATACCAATTGTGCTGTTGTTGAATGCTCTCCTGTTGATAGCAGTTTATTCTATTTTGCAAGACACGACGGCAAAGTATTCCGTACAGAGTCACTCTTATCCAGCCCCGTGTGGATTGAAATAACTGATAACAAACCGGCTAACGGCAGACCATCCGATTTGGAGTGCCATCCATACAATCGGAATACATTGTATATGACTCTGGGAGCCAGAATATATAAGTCGGTAGATATGGGAGATAGCTGGGATGACATAAGCTTCAATCTTCCAAATTTTTCAGTCAATGATGTTGTTTATGACCGGTCATCAGATGAAGGTTTGTATGTTGCTACAGATGCAGGAGTTTATTATAAGGAAGCAAATCAAGATAGCTGGAGATTATTCGGACTGAACCTTCCGGCTTCAGTTGAGATTACCGAGCTCGAAATCTATTACGGCAGAAGTAATCGAAGCGACTGTCGTTTAAAAGCCTCAACCTATGGAAGAGGTATGTGGGAAGTAGAATTATCAGAGATAGGAGAAATAACACTTCCGCCCTACTTTCTTAATGCCTACAAAGACAGGTCAGATGTTGAATTGAATTGGAATCCACCATTTTTCCCAAACAGAGTTCTGAATTACTCCGTTTACAGAAATGGCAATTTGATTGAAACAGTGTCAGGAACATTCTTTCTTGACAGAAGTGTACCAGAAAATAATAGTCTGACTTATCAGATTACTGCAAATTATATTGGTGGTCTTGAATCAGAGCCATCAAATACTGTATTTATCCTGGCGCCGATCCAACTCCCGTACGAACAAAATTTCGAAGAAGGTACTGATGGTTGGAAAGCCAGACTCAACTCTTCAGGATGGCAATTAGGCAACTCTGACAACCTGAACATTTCTGGAAATGAAGGCTTGTTTTTTGGCATCAATTCAGGATATGCAACAGAAGATACACATGTGACCGACTACCTTTATACTCCTCAAATCAATCTTTCTCAATTTGAAGAACAAACAGTTAGTCTCAAATTTAATCATGCTCTTCGGGTTTACCGCAATTACGATAAACTCTCTGTGATTTACCGCATAGATCCTGGCTCAGATTGGATTGTTTTAGAGGAACTAAGAGTTACAGCAACTAATAGCTGGACCTGGCAGCAAAAACAGATTGAAATGCCTCAGGAAGCTCTTGTTGATGGGGTTCAGATAGGTTTTTTCTATGATGATAGTAACCAACACGCGTGGGGAGCTGGCATTGACGATGTTCAACTTTATGTAAATACCACTTCAGTAATGGAGCTGGAGCTGCATAGCAACATCACTATTTTCCCAAATCCAAATCAGGGTAGCTTTGACCTTCAGATCGAGCTGGGTGAGCTTAAAAAAGTTAAGCTGATCATGGTAGATATGCAGGGAAGAAATATTTGGGAAGATGAATTTATGCCTGAGGGCTTAAAGACAAAGCATCACATTGATCTAAGTGATTTATCAAAAGGAAACTATCAGCTTATTATTTCTTCAGGGAAGCGAGAGTTCAACCGTATGGTGATTATTCAGTAGTCACAAGCATTGAACTGATATTTTTTAGTTCTCCATCTGTTGATGCGGGCTTAAGCCTCAGTATCTCAGCAATGAGAGAATACAAGTTTACATTTTCAAAACTCTCATGCACATATCCGGTTTTAAATGCCGGCCCTTTTGCATAAAAGATCCCATGCATATCAGAATTCCGTGGATCATACCCATGCGTTCCTGCTGAGTAGCCCCTCTTTCTGTCTGAAAAACTCAGTCCCCAGCCACGGTTCGCTTCTACAATGAACTCTTCAATCCGTGGGTTAGTACCATAATGATAGTGCTCAGGAAGCTCATCTTTTTTCCACACTCTCAAATTAGGAGTAGCGCTTAGCAGTGAATAGAATTCTTGAGCATAATCATCTTCCGGACTAATAAGATAGACCGGGTTTCCCCCATGAATTCTTTTCATACGTTCTGAATCAATGATTTCACTCAGAACAATATTATGATCAGCAGGGATTGCACCCATCCCATGATCTGAAGTAAGAATGAAATTCACTTCAATCCCAAGATCCTTTTCGGCTTTTTCAAGCTTATCAAGAAAATCACCCAGATATTTGTCAAGCTCTGAAATCATCTGGATAGTCTCGGGGCTATCAGGACCAAAATCATGTCCAACCCCATCTGGCTCATGAAAATAAAACAAGGTAAGGTGAGGACGCTCTCTTTTCGGTAGGTAAAGCCAGCTAATGACGGAATCAATCCGATTGTTAAATGGAAAACTATGTTCATACATTTTACGTGTGGAAGGCCTGAAAGTAGCATTGCTTTCTGTACCAACCCAAAAATACGATGCAGATTTTACTCCCTGCTTTTCAGCAGTTTCCCAAATAGGTTCTCCACCCCAAAAAGCTGAATCACCAACAGCATCACGATTCCTGATTGTAAAATCTCTCTTAAGCTCAGGGTCATAAAAATTGTTCTGAACAATTCCATGATTATCCGGATATAAGCCGGTAGCCATACTGTAATGATTTGGGAAAGTCTTACTGGGATAAGAAGGAATAAGAGATGCAGCATGAACCCCTTCCCTTACCAGGCGGTCAAAATTTGGCGTTTCTGTCTTACTTGCATAATCCCACCTAAAGCCATCCATTGACAGCATGATTACGTAGGGAGAATCCTTTTCCGTTGTGCAGGATGCGAAAAGGAGGGAGAAAACGACGAGAAGTATGGCTTTCATTTTTGACATAGTGAGCGAGGAATTAGGGCATAGAAAATAGAACTTAAGGCTAAGAAATAAGATTAAGGGAAAACGAAAGACGAAAGACGAATAAAAAAGCCCCGGATTTCTCCAGAGCTTTTTTATAATTCATCTACGTCTTGTTAGAAAGAATAACGTAATCCCAGCTGGGCCATCCAGCGTGAGCTACGTAGTCCACTATCATCAGCACTCCAGGTGCTTCTAGGTTCGTTATACTCGAAAGTTGGAGTTGTTCCATCATCTGCGAATCCTTCGAAGTCAATCAGGCGGAAAGCATCGTTGCCAACATACCAACGACGACCCCAGTCAGAATTCAACATGTTACCAAGATTGAAAATATCCATGGTTAACTGAAGCTTGTGACGTTTTCCACCAGCTTTAATGAAGAAGTCCTGAGCAATTTTCAGGTCGATAATATTCTGGAATGGTGTGCGTGCTCCATTACGTTCTGCATATTCTCCACGATGAGCACTCAAATAAGCATCATTCTCAATATAGGTATTAAGACCTTCCCATTGGGCAGCTGCAGTTTCGGCATCTGCGAATACAATATCAGACTGACTGGCAGGAATATATATCAGATTTCCTGAGTTTTGACCTTCACCATTTAAATCGCCATAATCATTGTATACATAGGAGAATCTGTCTCCTGATGATCCGTTATAGAAAAGGCTGATTTGAGTTGCAGCATGGTTGAAATACTCTTTTCTGTAGCTCAGGAAAGAAATAAATCTGTGTCCCTGATCGAAATCAGAATAAGTCAGACTGAGGTTATTCAAGCCATTCACCTGCTCCATGTACTTCCATTGTGATGAGTTTTGTGAAGAAGTAGCATCATTAAGAGCCATTGATCGACCAAATGAATAAGCTACATTGGCAGTGAATCCATTTTCAAATGGCTTCTCTAAAACAACACTGAAGTTATATGCATATCCTTCGCTGGTGTTTGTGCCAACCATGATCCGACCGTATGTAGGATCAAGCCTTTGATCTGAATAGTATGCACGTGTATCAGCTCCGGTAAGATTAAATTCTGCATCCGGACTTACGTTGATATTGTAATAGTTCACATTGTTGATGGTCTTTGTAAAGATTCCTTCAACTGTTCCAATCATTCCCCATGCAAGTTTCTGGTCTAAACCAAGGTTAGCACGGAACATTTGTGGGTACTTAAAATCTGAAGCGAAAAGGTCCATCTGACCACTTGGAATGGCATCTTCCATACCAAAATCAGTATTTTCATACTGGCCTTCCCAATCGCCTGTAAAGACGATATCATATCCCCAGCTACTCTTCACATAAACACCACCAATGGTAAGACCATTGTTTGTATAGGATCCACCAGGCCATACCAGAGGAAGCCGTGAGGTAAAGATACCAACACCACCACGTAACTGGGTAGTTTCATCACCCTTAACATCCCAGTTAAATCCAATACGTGGAGACCACAAAAGTTGTGATGATGGCATTTGTCCGGCTTTGGCACCCATCATATCCCAACCAGCTGCCTCAAGTGTAGGAATAGTGGTTTCGTTGAAGTGAGTGTCTTCACCCTGAGCAGTCAGGAAGATAGGCATATCTGCCCGTAAACCAAATGTCAGTTTAAAGTCATCAGATACCTGAAATTCATCCTGAACATACAAGCCAACCTGCAGCATTTTAAAATCAGCAGCAGCAGCAGAACCATCACCGGTAATATTGTCAACCAGTGAATATCCACGCTCAAATTGTGCAGGGTTATTATCATAGAAATCCTGCATACTGTAGAAACGATACTCACCATAGTTCTTTCTCATAAACAGGTTGTACACACCGGCAAATTCATTGGAAGTACCAAATGTAATGGTGTGCTTACCTTTATAAATTGAGAGATTATCAGTTATGGTAAATATATCCTGATTCAGTTCATTGGCAGTAGAATATGGCTCTGAACCCATGTATATAGTTCCTGAACCATCATAAATCCTGACAGCAGGGAAATTGCCTCCCATTGGATCACGATCATCGCGTACAGTAGTAAACACAGCAATAAAGTCATTGCTCACGTTATCAAAGTTTGACTTCAATTCAAGTGTGGTTGAATTGGTCTTACTTGGGAAATAAACTCCATTGTTATAGAAGTTTATTGAGCTACTTGATGAGCGACGAGGTGAAAGTGACTCATGATTCGTGTAGCTATGACGCAACATCAACTTGTGAGTAGTACTTAGATTCCAGTCTAAACGTACCAGCAATTTATCTGACTTAAGCTCTCTTGTATTGGCATCAAACGAACCAGTTTCATAGCCATATGTATTATTAACATAGTCGGCAAGAGCATTCAGATCAGCAGCAGTAGAGTTTCCATTATAATTGCCCAAATCAAAAGGCTGAGGAGTTTTATCACGTTGCATTTCTGCATTAACGAAGAAATGAAGTTTGTTTTTGATGATCGGACCACCCAAACGGAAACCTGTTGTCTGTGCAGTAAAATCAGCAAGCTTTTCACGTGCCTCATCAATTTCTTCTTCTGTCATCTCATCTGAACCACTAATAGCGTTCAGTGGAGTCATTCCGGAAAGATTCTGATTTCTGTAAAAAGTGTACAATGATCCTTGGAATTCGTTAGTTCCTCTTCTGGTAACAGCATTAATACCAGCACCGGCAAATCCACTGTAACGAACATCATAAGGAGCAATAGTAATCTGGAACTGCTCAATAGCATCCAGAGAGATTGGAGTACCGCCGGTTTGTCCACCGTTTACTCCTGAGGCTGCCAAACCAAAAGCATCATTCTGATAGCCACCATCAATAGTCAGGCTGTTATACCGGTTATTCACCCCGGCAATAGAGATACCTGAATTATCATCAACTGTAGCCTGTGGTGTCAGTCGGGTAAAATCAGTCAGATCGCGACCAACAGTTGGCATTGCATCCATCTTCTCCATAGAGATAACTGTCTCAGAACCAGTACGGTTTCCATCAAAAATATTCACATTACCTCTTTGGCCAACAACAGCCACCTCACCAAGCTTAACCGCGGTAGATTTAAGCCCGGGATTAATCTTAAAGGTCTGACCAAGGGTAAGATAGATTCCATTCTTAGTCCAGGCCTCATTTCCCACATAGGTTACTTTTAGGGTATAAGGACCTCCGACATCCATGTTGGGAAGGCGGAAATATCCTTCTCCATCAGAGATTCCTCCAAATTGCGCTCCTGTTGGAACGTGAATAGCAACAACGGTTGCACCGATCAGGGCTTTTCCATCCGGACCAGTTACCTTACCGTTCATACCGGATGTAGTGATCTGGGCCATTGAGTTCCCTGCAAGGAACAGGCCAAGAGTCACCATCATCAAGAATTGGGTTAACTTTCTCATAAAAAACAGTTTAGGTAAATACAAATTATAATTAATAATAGTCATTAAACACAAAAGGGTAATATGCAATTTAGTTAATCAAAAACTTCTGTTGAAACATCCCTGACTCAACTTATTCACATTTTTCAAACAAAATATTAACCATTAGTAAACATTTTATGGGCCTGCAAAACTGCAAAATTTTGTCAAACATTGTTACTTTTACCAATAGAATTCACATTTAATTAATATTTGTGCGCAATGAAAAGGTTCAGTGTTCTATTAATTTTGCTAATTATCATTCTTTCAGCCTGTGTTAAAGAAGCCGGTGAAGGAGGAAGGGGTACAATTGTGGGGAAGGTTTTTGCTTATGATTACAATGCTGAACTAACTGTTTTCAGAGCACAATATTACGCCCCCGAGGAGGATGTTTACATCATATACGGCAATGATAGCTTGTATAGCGATCGTACGAGAACAAATTATGACGGCACTTACCGCTTCAAGTATTTACGTCCGGGTACCTACACCATTTTTGTGTATTCAAAAAATCTCAATACTAAACTACCCCCTTCTTTGCCTGAAAAGAAAACAGTTACAATCATTTCTGACGATCAGGTGGTTTTTGTCGATGATATCGAAATAATCAAGTAAGCCAAAAAATCATGAAGCAATTAATTCTTCTTTTGTCATTTATTCTCAGCTTCTCTTCTGTTTTTGCCCAGGTAGGTAAGAAGGAAGCACTGGAAAAAAACATCAAATCTGTTTCTGAATGGGAAACAAAGCTGCGCGGCAGAAAATCAAAACCTGTTCAGGAGTCTTATACTGAATTCAATCAGGTAGGAAAAATTGTTGAAATTATCGAACGTAATAATAGTGGTGAAATAACCCTGCATGAAAAATATGAGTATGATGAAGTTGGTAATAAGACAGTTGAGATCCAGCTAAATTCTAATGGATCAATAAACAAGAAGCACGTCTATATCTACGATCAAAACCTTCGCACTGCCAGAAAGACCTATGGCCCAAGTGGCAAGTTAATTGCCGAGAAAATGTATATATACAAGTTTCATGATAAAGACTGAGTATTGACTGATTTTCACGATAAGCTATTTCAGTTTAGACCAATCTTCCTGGAAGATATGGGCTCAGTAAAACTGATGAACAGAACAGATACCAAGTATTTGCTTCATATTGATCAGCTGGGTAAGGTTCTGGATGCAGCTCTTAGCGATTATCAGGTTCTGGAAATAAAGGAAAGACGGATTATGGGGTATGAAAGTCTTTATTTTGACACCCCTGATCACCAGATGTATATTTTACATCACAATAAAAAACTCAACCGCCACAAGGTTCGGATTCGCCAGTATCTTGATTCCGAAGACTTTTTTCTGGAAGTTAAATTTAAAAATAACAAGGGACGCACATCAAAAAAGAGAATTACTGTATCCGGCAACAATGCTATTCATGAACAGAAGTCTGTAGCTTTTGTTGAACGGCTATCGCCATTCTCACCCTCACAAATTGAGCCCAAACTCAATACCAGATTTGAAAGAATTACGCTGGTTAATCCTGAAAAAAGAGAAAGAATAACTATTGATATGAACCTCACTTTCCACAATCACAATGAGAGCATAAAAATTCCCTACCTTGTTATTGTAGAAGTGAAGCGTGAATTAAGCTCTGACAATGATGGTTTCGGCAGCTTACTTAGTGAGCAGAGAATCTTCAAAAAACGTATTAGCAAGTATTGCCTGGGAACGAATCTATTGTATCCTGAAAAGAAACACAATCGCTTCAAACCCAAAATTCTGTATTTAAAGAAATTAGATAAATCTAAACATTATGATCAACTCTATTCTGCACTTATTTGATCTGTCAACAATACTGAATTTGTTTTTTCAAACTCAGGATGCACCAATCGAAGCAATAAGATTATTTGGCATCAAGCTTATAAATCCCACTGATTTCTGGAACTTGATTCTCAGATTTACACTGAATCTGGGTGTAACTTATGTTTTGATCAAGATCATCTATTTCAAAACCAATAGTAGAAAAGACTATTTCTTCATCTACTTCCTGATGAGCACCATCGTCTTCCTGATTTGTTTCATGCTCGGTAATGTGAAGATTGAACTGGGATTTGCTCTGGGGCTATTCGCCATATTTGGAATTATCCGATATCGCACAGATCCAATTCCAATAAAAGAAATGACCTACCTGTTTCTGGTTGTGGGTGTTGCCATCATTAATGCATTATCAAATAAGAAGGTTAGTTATGCTGAGCTGATATTTACTAATTTGGCTATTTTGGGATTAACCTGGTATCTCGAAAAGATATGGATGGCCAAACAGCTGTCTGTCATTAGGATAAACTATGAAAAAATTGAATTGGTTCATCCATCCAAAAGGAAAGAATTAATAGAAGACCTGAAGAAAAGAACAGGTCTGGATGTTAAAGATGTAAGCGTTGCCAGGATGAGTTTCCTGAGAGATACAGCCCGTTTAATGGTTCGGTATAAGCCAAAATCCTGACATGATCAAACACGTCAAATTTCTAAAACTTGCAGTTATTCTCCTGACTTTTTCCGGAATTTTTTCGCCGGAAGCACGCGCACAGGAAGAAGATATGAATATCTGGACTCGCTTTGCCATTAAATATGACTTGTCGTCAAAAACCCGAATTGCTATCGAGGAAGAATTTCGTTTTTTTGAGAATGCTTCCAGATTGGAGCAAAACCACACCGAAATAGGTTTGTCACATGAGTTATCTCCGCGATGGGATGGCGGAATCTATTATCGATTCATCTATGAAACAGATGAAAAAAATTCTTACTCACTTGGGCACCGGAGTTGGATTCAATTAGAATATCAACTTCTTGATACTGACTTCAAAGTTTCATTACGATCACGCCTCCAAACAACCTATGCAGATTATTACACCAGAGAAAACGGGCAAATTCCTGAAGTATATAACAGGAACAAGCTTAATGTCTCTTACAAACCTAAAAATGCTTACTGGATTCCGCATGCAGGGATCGAATTATGGTACTACCTCAATCCAATGTCAGGTAATCAGTTTATTGATAAGTACAGGACAACTATCGGATTGGAATTTCGCCAGAGCAAGCATTTTAGATGGGAGGTGTTTTTTAGCTTTCAGCAGCAAATTCAGGTGACTGATCCAGGAACGACATACATTCTCGGACTTTCAGGAACTTACCTGATCAATTAAATTCTTTTAGCCTCAACCCACTTGTAGAGCTTATCTGAGCGACGAATCTTCTGGTCGGTTTTTATAGAGAATCTGATCCCCTTTTCCACTTTCTGAACAAGTTGGTCATCAACACGCATCTCATCAATAACAAATTGCAGAACACCGGTTGTGGGTCCTGTAACCAAAATTTCATCTCCAACTTCAAGTTCTTTGGTCTCCATCAGAAATTCTGCCACTCCCAGGCGATCAAAATAGTTCATCCCCTTACCAAGATAAACCTTCCTCCGGGTTGCTTCAGAACCATAGACTTTACTCCATTCTCCAAGTTTTCTACCCAGATAATAACCATCCCAAAAGCCTCTGTTAAATACCGTTTTCAGCCTCTCTGTCCATGCCAATATTTTTTCCTGACTGTATGTTCCGTCAAAAACAGACTGAACAGCTTCCTTGTAGCAACTGACTGTTGTCTTAACATACTCAGGCGGGCGGGCCCTGCCTTCGATTTTCAGAAGCCCTACACTTGCAGCAAGCAGCTTGTCTACAAACCCAATTGTAGACAGGTCTTTTGGCGACATAATATACTCATTATCAATGAGCAACTCATCGCCAGTTTCCTTTTCAGTAACAATATAGGATCTGCGGCAACCTTGCAAACAGGCCCCTCTGTTGGCTGATGAATTGTATCTGTGAAGACTCATATAACACTTGCCGGAAGTTGCCATACAAAGTGCACCATGAGCAAACATTTCCAGCCTGATCAACTGGCCTGATGGCCCCTTAAGTTGATCTGCACCAATTTGGCGGGCAATTTCTGCTACCTGTTCCAGGTTCAGCTCTCTGGCCAATACAACAACATCAGCATAAGGAGCATAAAATTTCAATGCTGAATAATTAGAAATATTTATCTGGGTAGACAGATGAATCACCATCCCCTGTGACCGGCCATAATCAATCACCGACTGGTCTGAGGCAATCAGGGCAGAAACCTCATTCTCCTTTGCTGCGTCGACCAGCTTTTTCATCAGAGGGATATCCTGATCAAACATCACGGTATTTAGTGTCAGATAGGTTTTCATCCCATTATCGCGGCACCGGGTAGTGATGGTTTTCAAATCATCGATTGTAAAATTAAGGCTTGATTTGGAGCGCATGCTCAAATGCTCCAAACCAAAATATACAGAATCAGCCCCAGCCTGAATAGCGGCACTTAAGGATTCAAACGACCCCACCGGAGCCATGATCTCTACTTGTCCATAAATTCCATTACCATCTTCCATACAATCTTATCATTTTCGGCTAATTCAAAAGCAGATAAAAGTTTATCCAGTTCATCATAGTAAGCCTCATATCTGTCATCAGTATCCCGGATCTCTCTAATGGCATTCACCCGTTTTGCATTCAGGGTAAAATGGATCAACTGTGTTCGCTTTTTAAATAACCAGAACCGGGGCTCACAAGAAAGATCGATCAGGTAATCAGGCAAGAAGTCACGAATTTGATTTCTGTATTCACCCGGAGTTTTTCTGAAAAGCATTGTTTCATCAGCCTTAACCGGCCCCAGGGTGATCCATGCATTTTGTTCTGGAATCAGGGCTCCAATCCACACTTCTTTATATGACCTTTGGAGGCGTTCAAGCAATTGAACAGCAAAAGATGCTTCAATAGAATCTGAAGGAAATAACACAAGAAAGCGAACCATGAGTAATTTACAGATTAGCTATCCACTAATACAATCACGTTATTATCAACACATTCCACAACCCCTCGGTTTACCCCGAAAAATTGCTCTGTACCATTTTCCTCCACTACTTTGATTTGTCCTTTCTCCAAAGTGGATATAATGGGCGCATGGAGATTTAAGATCTCAAAAGATCCTTTGCTTCCCGGAAGTCTTATCAGCTTGATATCCCCGGCAAAGAGTTGTTTTTCAGGAGTGACAATTTCAAGGTACACAATAATAGAATTTTGTTGTTCATCGCCCAATTATTGGGCATCTTTAAGCATTTGCTCACCTTTCTTAATAGCATCCTCAATAGAACCAACGAGGTTAAATGCTGCCTCAGGGTATTTGTCAACCTCACCATCCAGAATCATATTGAAGCCCTTGATAGTATCCGCAATATCTACCAGTACACCCGGTCGACCAGTAAATTGCTCAGCCACATGAAAGGGTTGAGAAAGAAACCTCTGAACTCTGCGGGCACGGTGGACCACAAGTTTATCTTCTTCAGACAGTTCATCCATTCCCAGAATTGCAATAATGTCTAATAGTTCCTGGTAACGCTGTAATATCTCTTTAACTTTTTGAGCAGTTTCATAGTGCTCTTTTCCAACAATTTCAGGAGAAAGTATGCGGGAAGTTGAGTCAAGTGGATCAACAGCAGGATAAATTCCTAACTCAGAAATTTTTCTACTCAGAACTGTTGTAGCATCCAGGTGGGAGAATGTAGTTGCAGGTGCAGGGTCGGTCAGGTCATCAGCAGGCACGTAAACAGCCTGAACTGATGTGATCGAACCTCTCTTTGTTGAAGTAATCCGCTCCTGCATAACTCCCATCTCAGTTGCCAATGTAGGCTGATAACCCACGGCAGAAGGCATGCGACCAAGCAGAGCAGATACTTCTGAACCAGCTTGTGTAAAACGGAATACATTATCCATGAAGAACAGGATATCCCGGCCTCCGGATTTTTCATCTCCATCCCTGAAATACTCGGCAATAGCCAAACCAGACAGGGCAACACGGGCACGGGCACCAGGAGGCTCATTCATCTGTCCGTAAACCAGTGCTAATTTTGACTTAGCTAAATCTTCAGGTTTAACTTTTGACAAATCCCATCCTCCCTTTTCCATGTCTTCGAGAAACTCTTCTCCGTAATCAATAACGCCTGACTCAAGCATTTCACGAAGCAGGTCATTACCTTCACGTGTTCTTTCACCCACGCCGGCAAAAACAGATAAGCCCGAGTAAGCTTTAGCTACATTATTAATTAACTCAAGAATCAACACTGTTTTCCCAACACCAGCTCCACCAAATAAACCAATTTTACCACCTTTAGAATAGGGCTCAATCAGGTCAATGACTTTGATTCCAGTGTAGAGTATTTCGTTATCTGTACTAAGATCTTTAAATAAGGGCGGCTCCTTATGAATTGGGTAACCACCTTCACGAGACAACTCTCCGAGTCCGTCAACTGCCGAACCGGTAACATTCAGTAATCTGCCTTTTACAACATCCCCTACAGGCATTACTATTGGAGATCCGGTTGCAACTACTTTCATCCCACGGTGTAAACCATCGGTTGAATCCATCGCAATAGTTCGTACTATATGTTCGCCGATGTGCTGTTCACATTCAACAACAAGGGTTTTTCCACCACCACGGTCAATCTCCAAAGATTCATAGATTTCGGGCAGCTGAACACCTTCCCCTGAAAATTCAACATCGATAACTGGTCCGATGATTTGAACAATGGTTCCAGTACTTTTTGTCATATCTGAGCCTTTTAAAATGTTAGCGACAAAGTTAAAATATTTTCTCTAGCTGACACGATCGATCAATTGTTTGGTGAACTTAATAAGCTCTGATTTATACTCTTCTGAAACATCAATATGATCAAGAGTCTTCAGGGCTTTTTGAGAGTAATTAAAAACCTGCTGACGCAGATATTGATCAACATTCAATTTTCTGAATATTTCAACTACCTCTCTTATCTTCTTATCTCCATTTCCCCTTTTTGAAGAATACCACTTATTCAGCTTCTTTAAGCTGTCTTGATCAGCCATTTCCCTTGCTTTAATCAGCAAAAGAGTCTTTTTATTTGAAAGAATATCTCCTCCAATATTTTTCCCAAAAGTTTTAGGATTACCAAAAGAATCCAGATAATCATCCTGAAGCTGAAAAGCCATTCCCATATCATGTCCAAAGGAATACAGTTTTTCTGCCTGATCATTGCTTGCATTGCCAATCAGAGCACCGATTTTCAGACTGCCAGCAATCAAAACAGCAGTCTTCAGGCTTATCATTTGCATATATTCATCCTCTTTGACCTCATCCCTTATCTCAAAATTAAGATCGTATTGCTGTCCTTCACACACTTCAAGAGCTGTTTTGTTGAAAACACCCAGCACTTCCGGTAGAATTTCGCGTTTTACAGATGCTATGTAAACATTTGCCTGGATTGCTAAAGCATCACCTGACAATATCGCCCTGTTGATATCCCATTTAATATGAACGGTTGGCTGATTTCTTCTTAGAAAAGCTTTGTCCATAATATCATCATGGAGCAAGGTAAAGTTGTGAAACATTTCAATTCCCAAAGCAGGCTTAAGGGCTGATGATACCTCGTTGTTGAAAATATGACAACCCATCAAAACAAGAACCGGACGTAGTCGTTTTCCTCCATTTCGAAGGGTATACCAGATGGGTTCATATAACTCTCTGGGTTCCATCAACTTTTCTTGTTGGTCTATCTCCTGTTCTATCAGAATATGAAGTTCTTCTAATGTCTTCATTGAATGATTTTTGCATTTTTACTTGTAGCAATCAGGAGGGACGGAACTAAAAGCAGATTAGAAAAGACTGCTACAAATAATGTAATTGAAACCAGAATACCCATAGCTACCGTTCCCCCAAAGTCAGATGCTACAAAAATCCCAAAACCTAAAAACAAAACAATAACTGTGTAAATGATGCTTACTCCAACCTCCTTGATGGCATTCAATACGGCAGCTTCCGGAGAAACACCAAAGCAAAGGAGTTCTTGTCTGTATTTGGCCAGAAAATGAATGGCTGTGTCAACAGAGATCCCGAAGGCCACAGAAAACACCAGAACAGTTGACATTTTTATTGGAATACCAAAGAAACCCATAAGCCCAGCAGTAATAACCAAAGGCAGAATATTCGGCAGAATACTGATTATAACCATTCTTAGAGATTTAAACATGATGGCCATAAACAAGGATATTAACAGTACAGCTAATCCTAAACTCCAGAATAAATTCCTTACCAGGTAACTTGTTCCCAAAGAAAAGGTCAGGCTGGAGCCTGTCAGACTGGTAGAATACTTTTCAGGTGGGAAAAACCGATTGAGATCATTCTGTATACTATCCTGCAACTCCCGCATCCCATAAGTTCCAATATCCTCAACCCTCATGCTTACTCTCAGCTTCTGATTCAGAGAATCAACGAAAGAGGTAAGCAAATGATTGTTGTCGTCCTGACCCTTAAGATAGCTCAGGATAAAGTTTTTTTCCTGATTGCTGGGCATCCGGTAATGTTTAATAATTCCGTTAAAATAAGCCTGTCTTGCAAACTTCAATCCATCGACAACTGAAAAGGACGGTGATAATTGCGGATAGGTTTTCAGCTTTTTCTGGAGCGCTTCCACTTTCTTCAAAGTAGTCATTTGAAGCACTCCGTTGGGTTTGTGGGTATCAATTAAGATTTCTAAAGGCATAACACCATTCATATGCTTCTCGAAAAATTTAAGATCTACATATAAGGGGTGATCTTTAGGAATATCATCAACAATATATCCGGTTGCCTTTATTCTGGAAATCCCGATAATCGCAAAAATCATGAAAACTGTTACACTCAGAAATATATATATACGTTTATTAGTAACAGCAATGACAAACCAGTTGACAACTTTCTTAATCCACTTGTTTTCAAGGTGTCTTGTTTCTCCTTTACCTGGTGGAGGCAAAAAAGAGAATATTATTGGAATCAGAGTAATAGAAATAACAAACAAAACCAAAATATTCAGTGAAGCCACCTGACCAAAGTGATTCAAAATTCGATTCTGAATAATCATAAATGTAGCAAAACCTGCAGCGGTTGTCAGGTTTGTGAGAAATATTGCATTTCCAACTTTTTGAATGGTTCGTTGCAGGGCTTTGATTTTATTCCCATGTTTCAAATATTCCTGATGATATTTGTTCAGCAGGAATACACAATTGGGTATCCCGATCACAATAATTACGGTCGGAATCATCCCGGTCAGAAGTGTAATCTTATAATCAAGCAAAACTATCATTCCCAAAGAACAAGCTACTCCTAATAACACAACAAAAAGGCTGAAGAGAACCACCTTGAATGAACGAAAAAACAGGAATAACACAATAGCCAGTACAGCAGCAGCCAGTATAATGAATTTGATAAGATCAGCCTTGATCATGATTGCATACTGGGTTCTGACGTAAGGCAAACCTGAAAAATGCATGTCAAGGTCATGATGGGTCCCAAAATCTTTTGCCAGTGACTCAATTTCTCCCACTATTGTTTCGCGGATTTTCTGGTTGATAACATCTTTATTCATAGAAACAGTCATCACCATAACCTGAGCAGAATCAGCATAGAGGAGGTTTTTATATATGGGCAGCGAATGAAAAACCTGTAATAAACTGTCAAGTTCAGACTGGCTTTGCACTTCATCCGGAAATATCCGTGTGATATTGAATACCTTATTTTGAAAATCCTTTTTGAGATTATAGGCATCTGATGCCGTAAGCACTTGCTCAACGCCTTCAATAGTTTTTATCCTTTCACGCAACTTATTCCAGTCATTGTATTTATCAACCTGGAAAAAGTCTTCATCCTCACAGCCAAAAAGGAATATGGTTGCATCTTCACCAAACTCTTCAATGAACTCCTGTAGCTTTACTGAAACAGGGTGAGAATCAGGCAATAGCCCAGCATATCCATAATCCAATTTCAGAAATTGAATCTGATACGCCATGAATCCTGTCAATCCCAAAATCAATATCAGGATGACTATTCTATATCGTAAAATAACTCGGGCAAGAGCAGTCCAGATCATAACCAACCAATAGTTCCTTATAACTACAGCAAGAGTCAGCTAAATTAATACTTCTCTGCCTATTACCAAACCTTACGGCAGAGGCTTGGTTCATTTTAAGTTAATTCTAGCTTAACATTATCTTAACTTACATACCTGTAATTTATCACAATTTTGCATAACCCAAAAAACCTTATACAGGATGGAAAACTTTTACATATTCATCGTCATAATTCTCTTTCTGTTAGCTATTTCCGATTTGGTCGTCGGAGTTAGCAATGATGCTGTTAACTTTCTAAATTCTGCAATCGGCTCAAAAGCAGCTCCCTTTCGTGCAATTATGATTGTTGCTGCCGCAGGGATATTGGTTGGAGCCACTTTCTCAAGTGGGATGATGGAAGTTGCCAGAAAGGGGATCATGCACCCTGAACAGTTCTATTTTTCAGAGATCATGCTGATCTTTCTGGCTGTGATGATGACTGATATTATTCTCCTTGATCTTTATAATACTTTTGGCTTACCCACCTCTACCACCGTTTCGATTGTTTTTGAATTGCTCGGTGCCTCAGTAGCACTCTCAGTAATTAAGATGAAGCATATTGGACAGCCACTTAGCGAGATGGGGCAGTACATTAACTCTGAAAAAGCTCTGGCCATCATATTCGGCATTCTGATTTCAGTTGTTATTTCATTTGTAGTAGGAGCTTTTTTTCAATATTTAGCCAGAATCCTCTTTTCTTTCAATTATGAAAAATCATATAAAAGGTTCGGAGCTTTATTCGGTGGACTGGCCATTGCAGCACTAACATATTTCATGGTTATAAAAGGAGCCAAAGGATCTTCACTGATTACAGCGGAGAGTTTGGTTTGGATAAAAGATCATACTCTCATAATAATACTACTAAGCTTTGCAGGCTGGAGTATTATTCTGCAGATACTATTTTGGCTGACAAAAATCAACATCTTCAAACTTATCGTTATGGTCGGAACATTCAGTCTGGCCATGGCATTTGCTGGTAATGATCTGGTGAATTTTATCGGAGTACCACTTGCTGGATTAGAAGCTTTCAAAAGTTTCATTGCAGATCCACTTGCTCAACCTGACACAATGTTGATGACAGTGTTGCAAGGAAAAGTAAAAACACCTACAATATTCCTCCTAATAGCTGGTCTGATAATGGTAATAACCCTCTGGACATCCAGAAAGGCAAGAGCTGTCACAAAGACTACTCTGGACTTAACCAGGCAGGAAGAAGGTTACGAGCGTTTCAACTCCTCTGGATTTGCCCGTGTAATTGTACGACATTCAAGAGTAGCCGGAGCATTTTTCCATCGGGTTATTCCCGGATCAGTACTCAGGGCAATTGAAAAAAGATTTGAACCAGCACCCATAAAAGAAGGGGTCAATGTTGTATCTTTTGACCTGATAAGAGCATCCGTTATATTAGTTGTGGCGGCAATTCTGATTGCTATCGGAACATCTCTGAAACTTCCTTTATCAACAACCTATGTTACCTTCATGGTAGCTATGGGAACCTCTTTAGCCGACCGGGCCTGGGGTCGCGAAAGCGCAGTTTACAGAATAACCGGAGTGCTTACCATTATTGCTGGCTGGTTTGTCACTGCCTTTCTTGCTTTTACTGCCTCATTTCTAATCGCAAACCTAATTAACTGGGGGGGATTAATAGCAATTATTATCCTGATTAGCCTCACTGTTTTTCTTGCAATCAAAACACAGATAGATCATAAAAGGAAAAACAAAAAAGAGGAGGATCAGATTTTGAAGCCAACAACAAATGGTACTTATACCTTTGAAATACTGAGTTCATGTACAAGCAATGTTGTTGAAGTGCTGCAGTCAACAAAAATCAGTTATCTAATGGTGCTTAATGGCCTGATTTCAGAAGACCGGAAAGTTCTTAAAAATGCAAACAAGAATATTAAGGAATTGAATCTTCGGGCAAAAGAAATAAAAGACAATATTCCGATTACTATTTCTAATTTGCCGATAGATTCAACTGATATTGGCCACTATTATATTCAGGAAGTAGACTATTTGAGGGAGGTAGCACACTGCATGACATACATTTCACAACCAGCATATAAGCATGTTGACAATCAACACAAAGCACTAATCCCTACTCAGGCAGAAGAACTCACCTATCTGGGGCAACAAGTTGATCAATTATTACAGGATATTCTGAGCATTATTAATAATATGGATGTTTCACGAATGGACGATTTGATAAAATTCCAACAGACAATTTTGGAAACTACCGACCAATACAGAAAAAATCAATTGAAAAGACTAAAATCAGAATTGGTTGGGACCAGAAACAGCTTACTGTTTATTGGATTATTACATGAAACACGAAATTTACTCCTGCATCTGATTAATCTGACTAAAGCTCATAGGGATTTTTCACTCAATCAGGACAAGTAAAAAAGCTGAATAATAAAGATGGCCTGTTCAATTTGATTTGAACGGGTTTTCTATCTTTAAGCCTTCAAATCTCAACTATGGAATTTGGTATTGTTGAAATCCTGAAGCTTGTTGGTTCACTTGGCGTTTTTCTTTTCGGCATGAAACTGATGAGCGAAGCCCTCCAAAAGGTTTCTGGCAGTAAGCTGCGTAGCATTCTGGCTGCTATGACCTCGTCAAAAATTAAGGGGATTCTATCCGGAGTTCTTATCACTGCAGTTATCCAATCATCATCAGCTACCACCGTCATGCTGGTCAGCTTTGTAAATGCCGGACTTATTAATCTTGTTGAATCAATTGGTATCATTATGGGTGCTAATATTGGCACAACAGTAACTGCCTGGCTGATTTCAGTTCTTGGCTTTAAGGTTCAAATAAGTGCTTTGAGTCTGCCCCTGATCGGAATTACGCTGCCCCTTTTGTTTTCGAAAAACGACAAAAACCGATCTCTGGGTGAAATTGCGCTGGGCTTTGCCCTGCTATTTATCGGACTAGACTATCTGAAGGCCAACCTTCCTGATATTAAGAACAATCCGCAAATTCTTGAGTTCCTGTCGGCATTCAATGACCTGGGGATAGGGTCCTTTGTTATCTTCCTGACTATAGGAACTATACTAACGGTGGTTATTCAATCTTCTTCTGCAACCATGGCATTGACACTGGTTATGTGCAGTAATGGCTGGATTGGATTTGAAACAGCAGCAGCATTGGTTCTTGGTGAAAATATAGGAACTACAATAACTGCAAATCTTGCAGCATCGGTTGCCAATATATCTGCCAAACAAACAGCAAGAGCCCATTTTCTCTTCAATTTCTTCGGGGTCTTGTGGATGGCCCTGGCTTTTCCCTTTTTCCTTAAAGGTATAAATTTCATTGTAATGCAAGGAGGTGCTGAGTCGGCTTTTGAATCTTCTAAAAGCCTGCCGATCGCTTTATCCTTGTTTCATACCGTTTTTAATATCATCAACGTTATACTGATGATTCCGTTTACCAAACTCATCGCAAAAACTGCAATTCGACTAGTAAAACCTGCTGAGGAAGATGAAGAATTTCATCTCAAATATATAACTACAGGATTACTTGATACTGCTGAGTTATCTTTGCTGCAGTGTAAAAATGAAATTGTTTCATATTCTGAGCACGTTGAAAAAATGTTCCTCCAGGTTAAAGATCTTCTCACAGAAACAAATCCCAAAAAGTTTAACAAGCAATTAGAAAAGATTGAAAAATGGGAGGAAACCAGTGATCTTACAGAATTGGAAATTGCAAAATACCTAACCCAGATATCTGGCAATCACCTGAGTACCAGAGGGTCTGTGAAGATTAAGGTGTATCTAAATATTATTGACAATCTGGAAAGCATCTCTGATTCAGCATATAACCTGTCTAAATCCTTTAAAAGAAAAGCAAGAGAGAAAGCCTGGTTTAGTCCGGAAATAAGAGAGAATATTCAAGAAATCTTTAATCTGGTTGAAGGATCACTTGATAATATGTGTGATATGCTCAAAGCTGATACCTCCTCATTAGATCTCATTAAAGCTGATGAACTGGAAACCAACATTAACCAGTATAGAAATAAGCTTAGAAAAGAACACCTTGCCAGTATTGAAGACCAGAAAGAGTATACTTATTTTGCCGGAGTTATTTACAGCGATCTGTTTGCCGAAAGCGAAAAACTAGCTGATTACGTATACAATGTTTGTGAATCTGCCGCAGAATTAAACAGCAGAGAATAATTCCTAAAATAACTCCCGGATCATTTGCTTGAGATGCTCCGGGTTTCTGGGTTTTCCAATAACTTTTCTCTCCTTATCCAGCAAAATCATAGTTGGAGTTGCCCTGATACCATAGTCATATGCAATAGAGCAATCCCATCCTTTCAGTTCGGAGAAGTTTATCCAGGAATACTGACCTAAGCCAAGAGCCTTTTGGTATTCATTAGAATCCTTATCCAGAGAAATCGACAAAATCTCGAAGCCCTTACTTTTATACTGGTCATAAATATGCTTGATCTCAGGTAGCATTTCAGTACAATGCTGACACCAGCTGGCCCAGAATAAAACCATTACAACAGGCTGCTTCATTTCAGAGAGGATAAGGGGACCTGAGGATAGAGGCAGGATTATTTCAGGAGCTGTAATTCCCAATTCAGTTTTCTTAATAGCTGCTAATGTTTCAGCCAACTCGCGGTTTCGTGATTCATCTTTACATGAAGCATCTAAAAGGAAGTTCTCTGTGAAATAAGCGAAGAATGCTTCATATTCAGAACGTTCAAACATGCTGGCAATTTCTTGCAGAAGAAAAGAGTAAACCAAATCATTCACAGCCGCCTGAGACAAAAGCCGGTTCAATCCACCGATCATTGCTTCCTCAAGTTCATTAGGAGGGAATGCCTGTTGATACACCCCAAAATAGCTTTTCACCCGGGATATCAGGGGTGGACTGTACATCAATACGGAATCACTGAAGTCAACACCAGCAAAGAAGTTCTCTAAGATGTAATCACGTTCTTCCTCTATACTCAAACCAACCGGTACCCGGGGTGATTTCTCAACTTTCAGAAATCTGGCCACATAGCTGTTGGGGTAATTTTGAATTATTTGCTTTGATACAGATTCAGGGTCTGTTTGTCTTATTCCTGCCAGTTCCTTTTCAATTTCCTTATAAAAAGACTCAGATGGATCATACAGGCTCAGTAAACTTGAAAGATACTCCCTCTTTCTATTCAGCATCATGAAAAAATTCATGTACCTGTTCCACAGTTTATTCTCTTCAGAACTGATAACCTTAAGATTATCAACAGGGGCATTAAAGTTGGTATGAAGAACAATATTCTCCTTATTGAAAATAAAATCAAGCCAGGTTCGGGGTCCCATCACCATTCTGTACATTCCGGGATGAGCATCGGCAGGTAATAAAAAGTCAATCTGACCAGGATGGGTAGTATGAACAGAATCAATCATACCTCCAGTTTTATCGCCAATAAATTCATACAGGTATGCCTTTGACGTTAACATGGAGTCTACCTGAATCCGAATCGTATACTGACCTTGGACACTGTTGAATAAAAGACCTTGTAAAAGAAGCAATAATATCCAAATTCGGTTCATATCTCCTATCCTTTTAATGCCTCAGCCCCTCCAACAATTTCTAGTATTTCATTTGTAATGGAGGCCTGTCTGGCTTTATTGTAAGATAAATTGAGATTGCTGATCAAATCGGTAGCATTATCCGTGGCCTGGTGCATAGCAGTCATCCGGGCTCCGTGTTCAGCGGCTTTTGAATCCAATATTGCTTTGAAAAACTGAATTTTCAGGGCATCAGGAATAAGAACCCGGATCATGTACTCAAGACTGGGCTCAAAAATATAATTATTCTGGTGACGAGAATCCTCCTCTTGGTTTATCTCCAAAGGAAGGAATTGCTCATGTGTAAGAATTTGAGAGGCAGCATTCTTAAACTCATTGTATATCAGATCAATACGGTCGTATTTGCCTTCTGCAAACTGATCCATCAATACCTGAGCCTGCAGTTGAATATCTTCAAAGCTTGATACCTCAAGTATTTCATTGGACAAAGTTGTGAAACTGTATCCCTTGCTTTTCAGAATATCCCCACCCTTTTTTCCAACCAAAATCAACTCCAGCTGTCCTTTTTGATATTGCTCAGCATAAACTGTATTCATCAATTCAATGCTCTTTCTAACAACGTTAGCAATAAAACCCCCACATAATCCGCGGTTCGCAGTAATTACCACAAGGGCAACTTTCTCAACCTGGCGTTGTGTGGAGTAAGGATTCGACTCTGCTGTTTCCAGGCTGCTGCTAATATGGGTAAGGATTTCGTGCAATTTTCTTGCATACGGACGCATTTGCAAAATGGAATCCTGTGCTTTTTTGAGTTTAGCCGCTGAAACCATTTTCATGGCACTGGTAATCTGCCTGGTAGATTTTACCGAGCTAATCCTGGTGCGTATTTCTTTCAGACTGGCCATTGGCTATTTATATTTTGTGGAAAATTCTTTTGCTGCTTTTTTCAGTATTTCTTCTGAATCTGAAGTAATCTTACCAAGCAGTAATTCGGCTAAAACATTCTTTTCCTTCAGCTCAAGATATTCAAGGAAATCGTTTTGAAACTCTTTCACTTTTTCAACCGGAACATCCATTATTAGTCCACGTGCACCACAAAACAATATGGCAATTTGCTTATCAACCGGCATTGGCTCATGAAGGCCTTGCTTTAAAATTTCCACATTTCGTGATCCTTTACCCAGAACAGCTAAAGTTGCTGCATCCAGATCCGACCCAAACTTTGAGAAAGCCTCCAATTCGCGATACTGTGCCTGATCAAGTTTCAGTGTACCTGCAACTTTTTTCATAGCTTTTACCTGTGCTGCCCCACCCACACGAGAAACTGAAATACCAACATTAATAGCCGGTCTGACCCCAGAGTTAAACAATCTGGATTCCAGAAAAATCTGACCATCAGTAATGGAAATCACATTTGTTGGGATATATGCAGAAACATCTCCAGCCTGTGTTTCAACTATAGGAAGCGCTGTAAGAGATCCTCCGCCCTTAACTTTATCTCTCAAAGCGTCGGGAAGATCATTCATCTTCTGTGCAATCTCATCAGACTCAATAATTTTGGCCGCTCTTTCAAGCAAGCGGGAATGCAAATAAAAAACATCACCAGGGTAAGCTTCTCGTCCGGGAGGACGACGCAGAAGCAATGAAACTTCACGATATGATACAGCTTGTTTTGACAGGTCATCATAAACGATTAGGGCTGACCTGCCTGTATCTCTGAAATACTCACCAATTGCAGCACCAGCAAATGGAGCATAAAACTGCATTGCAGCAGGATCAGCAGCAGTTGCAGTCACTATTATCGTATAAGGCATAGCTCCGAAATGCTCAAGAGTTTTCGCAATCTGAGCAACTGTTGATCCCTTTTGTCCGATAGAAACATAGATACAATACACCGGCTCGCCTTTGTCATAAAATTCTTTCTGGTTGATAATAGTATCAATAGCTATCGCAGTCTTACCAGTTTGACGGTCGCCAATAATCAATTCCCTCTGTCCTCGCCCAATCGGAATCATAGCATCAATTGCCTTAATGCCGGTTTGCAAAGGCTCATTAACAGGCTGACGGAAAATCACCCCCGGAGCTTTTCTTTCAAGGGGCAGTTCAAAAAGTTCGCCTTGCAGTGGACCTTTGCCATCAACAGGCTCTCCAATGGTATTAATAATGCGTCCAAGCAATTGTTCTCCAACCGGTACAGATGCAATCTTCTGTGTACGCTTAACCAATCCTCCTTCTGTTATGCCTTCAGTCGGTCCGAGTAAAACGACACCAACATTGTCTTCTTCAAGATTTAGAACAATGCCTTTCACTCCATTTTCGAACTCAATTAATTCATTGGCCTGCACATTTGACAGGCCATATACACGTGCAATTCCATCACCAACCTGAAGAACAGTTCCCACCTCTTCCATCTGGGTGCTGAGCTGAATTCCTTCAAGTTGTTTCTTTAAAATCTCAGATACTTCTGCAGGTTTAATGTGAGCCATAATCCTATCTATTTTTCAATATTGGGCAATAATTTGTCAAAACAATCTTCGCTAACATGGAAGAAAACATCTGTTTCTTCTCCACTAAATTCTATTCTTGAGCCATCATATTCAATCAGCTCTAATCCATTTTCTTCACCCAGAATAACAATATCTCCATGTACTGAGCGATATAAAAAGCATAAGGGTCTTTTATTTTCAGCCTCTTCAATGAGTGCCACGGTTGATTCATCACTTGTATCCACTACAAATTCCAATTTGTGGGCTACTGCTGAGAGGCCCCTTTTTTGGGATTTTACTAAAGGATTTTCAGCTACATCTAAAACACGAAACCCGGCTTTTGGCTTCATTTTAATACTTACAGAAACTCCCTGGTTATCCTTATTGTTTTCTATGATATCAGACTTATAAGACCAGGCTAATACAGCTTTGAATGAACGCTTCCTTTTTGAACCGGAATAGGCAACTTCAGACTTATCTGAAATATTTTCCCCCTGAATATTTTTTACATAATTCTTTGAATCCGGGCGGAATATGGTTAACAGCCATTTAAAGAAACGGTTCATAGCGCTTGTTTTTATTGTATAAGGGTTTGGTCTAATTCTCGTCTGATTTTTTTCAACTGAGAAGCAATACTTACATCCAGCTGTTCATCATCAACCCTAAGGATAAATCCTCCTATCAGATCCGGATCTATTTGCTCTTCAAGCTCAATCTCAGCTGTATATCTTTGCTTCAGCAATACTTTAATTTTCTCAAGACTATCAACCTGACTTTCTAAAACTGTAGTCAATCTTGCCCTGATAATCCCCTGGTCTTTACGGTACAAATGAAAGTACTTTCTGATCATTGCCGGCAAGTAGCTTTCTCTCTTATTTCTGGTAATTAGCTCCAAAAACCGAAAACTTAATTCCTGACAATGATTTTTAAAAAGAGCATTCAAAATGGTCAGCTTTTCACTCACCTGTAAAACCGGACTTTGAATAAACTCTGCGAACTCCGGAGTTTCCCTCAGCAGCTTGTCAATATACTTCAGATCATTAAGAACCTGCTCAGTAAGTTTCAAATCACGAGCCGATGCATATAAGGCTTTAGCATAACGAACAGCTATTGAACTATCATTCATAATTAATTCAGCTTCATATCCTTAAGCATGTCATTTATCAATGCTTCACTTTTGGTTACATCACTCAGTTCAGTACGTAGAATTTTTTCTGCTACCTGAACTGAAAGAACTGAGATCTGCTTCTTTATCTCACCTATTGCACTAACTTTTTCACTCTCGATTAGTTTCCTGGCATTTTCCAGTAGTTTTTCTCCTTCTTTTACAGCCTCTGATCGTGCGACTTCGAGCATTTCATCTCTCATTTTTCTGGCTTCACCCATAAGAACATCTCTTTCAGCACGTGCTTCCATCATAATTTTTTCATGATCTGCCCGGAGAGCAGCCATTTCTTTTCTGGCAGCATCAGCAGCCCGAAGAGCCTCATCAATAGACTCTTCCCGGTCTTTCAGTCCTTTAAGAATTGGACCCCATGCAAATTTAGCAAGTATAAAAAAGACCAGACCAAATGCCAAAACCATCCAGAAAATCGTACCATAAGCGGGACTAATTAAACCCATATCAATGTTTTTGGTAGATTAATAAAGGTTGCAGAGCGGCTACCCCGAACTGCAACCAAAAGGCTTACGCCATAAAAACAATAATCAAACAAACGATCATAGCAAAAAATGCAGCTCCTTCAACCAGTGCTGCAGATACGATCATATTCGAACGAATATCACCTACTGCCTCAGGTTGACGGGCAATTGCCTCCATTGCACGATTACCAATCTGGCCAATACCAATACCAGCACCGATTGCTGCCAAACCTGCTCCAAGTCCTGCGCCCATTTGGGCTATTGGAATGAGGTCGGTTGCCGTTTGTAATAAAATAAATAATGAAACCATAGTACTTAATATTTAAAATACAGAAAATTAATGTCCTTCTTCTTTTGCCATCCCAAAATACAAGGCAGACAGCAGGGTGAATACATAAGCCTGGATAAATGCAACCAGGAACTCAAGCATAGTCATAAAAATATAAAAGAGAACAGAAATCACAGAAACGCCATAACCAGCGATCCAGTGAATTTGCCCAAAAATGAAAATCAAAGCAATGAAGCTAAGCACAATAAAGTGTCCGGCAAGCATATTTGCAAAAAGCCGGATACACAGAACCAGGGGTTTGGTAAATACTCCAAGCAGCTCAATAAAGGGCATGAGTGGAATTGGAAATTTCAACCACCATGGAACACCGGGAGCATTAAAAATATGTTTCCAATAATGCTTGTTTGTAGAAAAAGCAGTAATCAGGAAAGTAGCAATAGCCAAAACTGCTGTAATAGCAATATTGCCAGTCACATTAGCACCCCCGGGAGGAATTGGAATAATACCCATCAAATTATTCAGAAGAATAAAGAAAAAGACGCTAAGCAGGAAAGGCATAAATTTTTCATACCTTTTTTTCCCGATAGAGGGGATGGCAATATCGTCGCGTACAAAAATGATAATCGGCTCCATAGCAGATTGCAGCCCTCTGGGTGCAGTATTTGGATTATGCTTGTATCTTCTGGCTACCGAAAGAAAAATCCACAGCAGCAAACCCAGACTCACAAACATAGCCGTTACTGTTTTTGTAATTGAAAAATCCAGAGGAAGCTCAGCTTCAATTATTTCGTGGCCATGTTCATCGGCAGGTACAATTTTACCTTCCCTATCTCCTTTGTCAGCAATCATAAATCCTTTATAGGAACTATGACCATGATGAAATTTGGATGACATAAAAACATGCAATCCCGACTTCTTTGAGTAGAGAATAATTGGCAATGGAACACTGATATGCTTATCCCCCACAGTCATAATATGCCATTCGTATGAGTCCATCACATGTTCCAGCATAAAGACTCCTGGATCAAACTCAGCCTCATCTTCAGCATGTGGAGTACCGGTAGCTTCTTCAGAGTGATCCTGTGCAACCAGACCAAAAGCGCTGAAAGAAAAGATCAATAATACGGTCAATAATTTCTTCATCTGCATACTTGCCAATATACCCATTTCAGGGAAAGTTCAAAGGTAAAAAAAATTAGCGATCGCCCTCAACAAGTTTTTGCAATGCCCTGACTTCGAAACCCGTGAAAATTGCATACAATGAAAACAAAACAACAACAAAAGGCAATACATCACTTTTATCAAAAAGCAAGTAGATAACCGTAACAAACATCAAGGCTAAAAGTTTTAAAGCAGAAGCAGCCATAAAGACATTTGAGAAGCGCTTGGGTTTCTTTTTAAGCGATTGCATAAGATACCAATGCTCCAATCCGGTAACAAAAGCGAAAAAACCTACCATCCATGAGTGAATGGGTAAATAATATTCTGATAATATGGTAGCACCTAATGCCAGGATCAGAATGATCAGCACGACTGACATCCCGGCCAATCGATACAGGTAGCTTGAATACTTCATTTATTCAGTTCTTTTATCAATAAGTAAAGGGATAAAAAAAGCCCTGATGTTGACAGGACCAAAGTAAATATCGGGAATTCCAGTTTAAGCCACTCATCCAATTTCATTCCCCCAAAAAAGCCAAGCAAGATCGCAGCAATCCACTTGAATGCCATGTTTGAATACCGGGCATACTCACGCAGGGGATTATGATTATTCCCTTGCTTATTTTCTTGGGATTTCTTTTTGATTGCCATCCGGGTTACCATCCATTTTACAGGAACCGGTAAAAACCGCACCCGGTTCAATAGCCAGTTTTTTCGTTACAATTTCACCTTGAATTACAGCTGAAGCTTTCAGGCTGACCAATTCAGAGGCCTGGATATTTCCAATCACCTTTCCGGAAACTTCAATAAGCTGGCAAACGATATCACCATTTACCATTCCGGGAGAACCAATGACAACTTTGCCACGTATAGTAATTTTACCCTTTAATTGTCCGTCAACTCGAATTCCTGATGAGGATTCAATATCTCCAGTGACTTTTGTACCGGCCGAGACCAGGTTAATATTGTTTGCTGTTTCCATTTCTTTTGCCATAATCACTGAAATTTAGATCAAAAATATCAAAAAGCTGAGTGAAATAAAATTATTTTGAGTCATAAGCCCAAGTTAGATAAACCGATCCCCAGGTAAATCCACCTCCAAAGGCTGTCAAAATGATCTTATCCCCCTTTTTCAGCTTATCTTCATACTCCCAGAGACATAACGGGATAGTGGCATCAGTAGTATTTCCATACTTATGAATATTAATCATAACCTGTTCGCGCTTAATACGCATTCTTCTGGCAACAGCCTCAATAATTCTAAGATTAGCCTGATGAGGAACAAGCCAGGTAAGCTCATCAGAGGAAATATTGTGCTTTTCCATCATTTCAACAGCAATATCTGCCATTTTGGTGACAGCAACCTTAAAAACGGCTTGCCCTTCCTGAAAAACAAAATGTTCGCGACGATCAATGGTTTCGTGAGAAGCCGGAGATATAGATCCTCCCGATTTCTGATACAGAAAATTACGTCCGGCTCCATCTACTTTCAGCATATGGTCCTGAATTCCATATTCCTCGCTTGGCTCAAGCATAACTGCACCAGCCCCATCACCAAACAGTGGACAGGTTGTACGATCCTGATAATTGGTGATTGATGTCATTTTATCAGCCCCAACACAGATGATCTTTTTCGCTGAACCGGTCTCGATAAACTTCGATGCAACGGTAAGCAAAAAAATAAAGCCTGAACAAGCAGCAGACATATCAAAACTGTAAGCATTTTTTATGCCAATCTTATCACAAATAATATTAGCGGTAGCAGGAAATTGCATATCCGGCGTTACGGTAGCGCAAATAAGAATCTCCACCTCATCAGGGTGGGTTCCTGTTTTTCGTAAAAGCTCTTCAACAGCAGGGACCGCCATATCAGAAGTTCCTTTGCCTGTTTCTTTCAGTATTCTTCTTTCCTTTATCCCGGTACGGGTGGTTATCCACTCATCAGTGGTATCAACCATATTCTCTATATCAGCATTTGAGAGAATGTCTTTTGGTACATAACCAGCAACGCCAGTAATGGCAGCATGAATATTTCCCATTATTTAAACGCTTTTTTGAGTTTTTTGATCAAACCTGATTCAACAATATTTTTGTTTTGAATCAGCATGTTTTTTATAGCCATAGGGCTTGATATTCCATGGCCTATTAAAACCTGAGAACCAATACCAAGGATTGGAGTACCTCCCAGGTTCTCATAATTGAATTGCTCAAAGAAAGGATCTCCATTCTTGACTTTCAGCATCAGATTATAAAAAGATTCAGCTTGTTTGAGAACCACATTTCCTGTGAATCCATCACAAACTACCACATCAGCACGATTAAAGAACAAGCCATTACCTTCAACATTTCCAATAAAGTCGAAATCCGGGGTTCCTTTCATGAGCTGAAAAGCCGACTTGGTGAGCAGATTTCCTTTGTCTTCTTCAGAACCAATATTCAAAAGTCCTACTCTGGGCTTCTCAATACCATACACATAATGTGAATATAAAGAACCCATTATACCATATTGATACAGTACATCCGGTCGTGCATCAGGATTTAGTCCTACATCCAGCAACAGATTAAACCCTCCATCTTTCTGAGGAAGCGCGACTGCTATTGCTGGTCTTATTAATCCCGGAATCGGCTTAATGGTAAACATTGCACCAGCCAGCATTGCACCGGTATTTCCAGCGCTACAAAAGGCATCAAGTTCACCAGAGGCCAGCATACCGAATCCTTTGGAGATACTTGAGTCGGGTTTTTGCGACAAAGCCCTGACCGGATGGTCTCCCATTTCAATTATTTGGCTGGAATGAATGATCTCAAAATCACCAGGATCTTCCCCGATAGCAGAAAACTGCTTGTTGATGATTTTCTCATCTCCAAACAGCACTAGTTTTACCTGGGCAGGTAGCTCCCGTCTGGCCATAACAGCTCCATTGACAGTAGCCTTGGGCGCAAAATCACCCCCCATTATATCCAACCCGATTCTCATGTCGGATGGTCTCATATACCTGACTAAGCGCTTACTTCCTGATCAATTGCTAACTTACCACGGTAGTGTCCACACTCCGGACATACACGATGGTATTGAACAGCTGCTCCACAGTTTGAGCAGGCTGACAATTGAACCGGTGTTGCTTTATAATGAGTTCTCCTCTTATTTCTCCGTTGCTTGGAAATCTTATGCTTAGGATGTGCCATCTCACTAAATATTTAATTATTATTTACTCGTCTGTTATTAATCCAATCTCATTTAGCTTATCCAACATGTCAGGATTACAAGTTGACAAACCATCCTCATCATCCGGATGAATCTTTTTAATCGGTAAACTAAGTACAATATGTTCGTAAATATAGCCTGCCAGGTCTATTTCATGGTCTCCTCTTGGAATCCATATCACATCCAGCTCATCTTCACTATTGCCATCTCCGAATTTGCCATACAAGGTAAACCCGGAGTCAAGTGGCTGTTTAAAGCTATCCAAACATCTGTCACAAACAACATCAATCTCTCCAGACAAGTGTAAATCAAATTGCATTTGTCTATCTGACTTGGTCATTATGACAGTAATTTTAACCTGACCTTGACTAATTTCACTATCTTCAAAAAACGCAAAGAACGAATCACTCACATCAAAAACCATCTCATGCACCCCAATCTCATACGAATGGAACTGGATTTTAAATGTGTTTAAACGGGCCATTTTTATGCTTAAAAAATTGCCGTGCAAAGCTATAAAAGAAATCTTGAATAAAAAAGCGGCTCTACTTTTTCAAAACGATCCTGAAAGTAGATCCTTTATTGACTTCCGAACTTTTCACAAAGATCTTTCCGCTGTGATAATTTTCTATGATCCTTTTGACTAAAGACAAGCCCAGGCCCCATCCTCGTGGCTTGGTAGTGTACCCAGGCTGAAATATCAGTTTGTAATTAGTTTTTGGAACACCTTTCCCGGAGTCAGCAATATCCACATAAACCACCTGACCCTGATCCTTTACTGAAATAGTAATTTTGCCAACTCCACCCATTGCATCTATGGCATTCTTACACAAATTCTCCACAACCCACTCAAATAGAGAGAGATTAAGAGGCACAAACAATTCATCAAAATCTCCAAACTGGAGATCAAACTCAATTTTATCAGACGAGCGTTTTTCAAGATAGTTAACTGAATGATTCAAAATGAGGAGCAAATTTTCAGGTATTAATACCGGAGCAGATCCAATCTTAGAGAAACGATCGGCTATAGTTTCAAGACGATGTACATCTTTCTCAACTTCAGACAACAGGCGCTTATCAGTTTCTTTCATTTTCATCAGCTCAAGCCAGGCCATCAA
The DNA here is from genome assembly GCA_034658635.1 of Bacteroidota bacterium. Classification (GTDB taxonomy): domain Bacteria; phylum Bacteroidota; class Bacteroidia; order Bacteroidales; family UBA12481; genus JABHCC01. The sequence goes on from JAYEFL010000286.1 coordinate 32,522, forward strand.
AGATGAAATTGGGGTTCCTAACTGGTGGGCAGTTTCTTTAGACATACCAACCCAAACCTGGTTTTGTTCAGCCCTTCTTGAAGTGTTGAATGCAAAATATGCTACCAGGATAAACAGGAAAATAATAGCTAATTGTAAAAGCGGAAAGTATTGTATGCGAGTTAAAACCACTGAATCCTTATAATACAGATATTGTCGGTCTTCAGGCATATATATGATAATAGGCTCATTTTTGTCTTTCATAATCGCAAGTTGGCGATCAAGGAACTTTTGACTTTTTTTACTCAAAGATCCTAGAAAAGACCCATCAATAGGCTTATTATTTTCATCATAAAGGCGCAAGTTTCTGACACTGTTAATTGCTCCTTCTTCATCTACCTTAATTACAGGAATAGTATTATTATTTTGAATAATATCAAGGAAGAATGCCTGATGCTTTCCACTCTCAAGATCAGGAGTTGCCAGATACTCTGTTGCTTTGGCCCAGATTTCTATCTTTTTTCGCTCTTCCTCTGCCAATTCCTGAACAAGCACATTAATGTACCAGGTGGTGGCTACCCCAATAATAATGGCTGCAATAAAGAGTACAGCCTTCCAGCGTTGTTTGTGGGTATATACTTGCAAGTTCCGCAGCTTTTTCGTTTGCACTTTAGGGTTTGGTCTGAATCATCTTTTAAAACGACTTAATGCCATCCATTATTGTGTTCTAATAATTTTTTCTTCCCTCCAGCTTAAGCCTGAGCTGTGATAGAGCTGTAATTCTTCCTGAATCTGACAGTTGCGTTAAATCAACTACCTGTATGCTGGAAGCAGATCGTTGCTTTAATCCGAAAGAATACTGCTTGTCATAATAAGGAAGAAGCAAATCAACCACTTTTCCATAATCCTTTTCATTAAGAGCAAGCAAGGCTTGTTTGGTAATCAATCCCCCTGCTCGCTTTGTCAAAAGTCTGACCGCTTCCGTAAGTTCGTCATGTGCCTGATTACCATATTCCTGAACAAGGATTTTACGTCTTTCTTCATCGCTGACTTTGACAAAAACAATCTTTGATGTACGTAGAATATTGTGAAAATATTCTGGCTGAAAAAGATCTCCTATTCTCCTGCTTTCATCCTCTGCCCAAACAAAACAATCAACAGGCAGTTTTTCCATTTGTTCATGAAGAAGGTTTTCAAAATGCTCTGTACTAGGCTGATCACCAAGTCCAACTCCTCCAAAAGCAGAGCCACGGTGATTGGCAAGACTCTCAAGGTCAATCACCGGTTCACCAGCAGCCATCAGAGCCTTGATTAATATAGTTTTACCACTTCCAGTAAGTCCCCCCAGAACCAACAAGTGACGACTTTGAAACATTGTCTCCCTGATGTGTTTTCGATATTCCTTGTATCCACCTTCAAGCAGATAAGCCTGTAAACCAGCAGCCTCAAACAACCAGGCTACAGAAGCACTTCTCATACCTCCTCTCCAGCAGTATATTTGAATTGCCCCGGTTTTTGCCAAATCAATTGCCTGATCAACCAGTGCAGTCATTTTCGGACCAACAATTTCCAGACCTTTTCTGATAGCTTCCTGCCGACTTTTATTCTTATAAAGAATCCCTACAATTTCACGTTCCTTATTCTCAAATAATGGAAGATTTATTGCTCCGGGTATATGGCCTTTTAAAAACTCTGCTGGAGAACGTACATCAACTACAGGCAATTGTTTGCCTTGATTCAGGAATGCCGATGTCGAAATTTTGTCAGCCATCAGCGTTCAAGAAATTGACCTAGTATTGACTGGCTTTCTTTACCTGAATTCCTGCCGTAGGGTGCAAGTGCCTGGATTAATTTCCTTATCGGCATGGATTGAAGCCAAACAGTTCCTGTTCCTCTCAATGTTGCAACAAATAATCCCTCTCCACCAAATATCATGGATTTCAAACTCCCTGATTTTTCCACGTCAAAATCAATAGTGTTCTCAAATGCCACAACACAGCCGGTGTCAACTCTTAGCAATTCGTTATTCAGATCTTTCCTGATAACTGTACCACCAGCATGAATAAAGGCCTTACCATCGCCCTCAAGCTTCTGCAAAATAAAACCTTCGCCGCCCACCAGTCCGGCACCCAGTCGCCGATTAAAAACAATGGAAAACTTTGTGCCTTTTGCAGCACACAAAAATCCATCTTTTTGCACCACTAAGGGAGACCTTAGAGTTTTCAGATCAACTGGAATAATAGTACCAGGATAAGGTGCAGAAAACGCTACACGGGCTTTTCCGTATCCATCATTAGTAAAATGTGTCAGGAACAAACTCTCCCCTGTCAGAACACGCGATCCGGCAGAGAGCAATTTCCCCATTAAGCCCTGGTTTGCCTGGGATCCATCTCCCATCTTTGTTTCAAAACGAATTGTTTCATCCATATAAACCATAGTGCCTGCTTCTGCTATCACCGTTTCCTGTGGGTCAAGCTCTACTTCCACCATCTGGATGTCGTTACCCAAAATCTTATAGTCTATTTCGTGTGAGGTCATATCTATTGAATATTTAATAGTTTATCTTCAAGCGGTTTAATTTCACCAATAACTTTAGCCATCAAGCCATGAGCTTTGAAACGTTCCAAAATGGTTTTAGATTGTTCGGGATCTGTAAAAATCAATAAGCCACCTGAAGTTTGTGCATCAGCTAATAGCAAGAGCAGATTATCACTGATATCAGGATGAATATTCAAATCTGCATTAACAAAACTGAGATTGTTTTTTGTACCTCCCGGTATAACTCCCGCAGCAATTAATTCAGATGCACCCTGAATCACAGGAACATCGTTAGCCCACAAATCCACTGAAACATTACTTGCACGTAAAACCTCTCGTAAGTGCCCCAATAATCCAAACCCCGTTACATCCGTACAGGCATGAATATCAAGATCCCGAATCAATTCAGCCGGAACCTTATTCAATTGAGTCATTAGCGTACTTATCTCATTAATCTGATTATGATCCAGTAATCCTCTTTTCAGTGCGGTAGCCATAATTCCCAATCCTAAAGGTTTGGTCAGAATAATCAAATCCTCCGCTTTGGCTCCTTCATTCTTCCATAGTTTGTCAGGATGCACAAATCCGGAAACTACCATTCCAAATTTGGGTTCATTATCTTCAACTGTATGTCCGCCCAGGATAGGTATACCGGCCTCAGATGCTTTGTCTGAAGCACCTTTCATGATCTGCTCTAAGACGCTTAACGGCAAGCGCTTAGCCGGAAAACCAACTATATTCAGAGCAAAAGAAGGACTTGCACCCATAGCGTATATATCACTGAGCGCATTGGTAGCTGCTATGGCTCCAAACTGGTAAGGATCATCAACAACAGGAGTGAAAAAGTCTACTGTTTGCACCAGTGCAAGATCATCATTGATCAAATAAACAGCTGCATCATCGGCAGTTTCAGGCCCTACCAGTATATTATCCCCAGCCGGAACCGGCATAGATTTCAGTACCTGGTCTAAATCCTGCGGACGTAATTTACAGGCGCAGCCCAAACCATGTGTAAACTGAGTCAATCTGATTTCTTCACCTGTCTCTTCAACAATAGTCTCTCCATCATCATCCGGCAAAAACTGCCGTACCTTCAGAACAATTTCATCAATAGCCAGATGTATTTCTTCTTCACTAGTCCACTTTCCGGTAGAAAAGCGAATAGTGCCCATAGCCCAATCGACCGGGATATTCATCGCCTGCAACACAGGTGAAATCTCTACTTCGTCAGCATGACACGCAGCTCCCGCCGATGCAGCCACTCTATCCATAGCAAGAAGAAGAGAAGAGGCCTCCATATTTCTGAACGAAACATTCAATGTATTTGGCAATCGTTGCTCAGGGTGACCATTTATGCGCATTTCAGGAAAAGCATCTGACAATTCTGACTCCAACAGATCTCTTGCTGATTGCATCTTTCGAATATTCACATCAAGATCTCTTTGTGCAATTTCACATGCACGTCCCAGTCCAGCAATTTCGAGAACATTTTCAGTTCCGGGTCGGGTATTCTGCTCATGATCAGCTCCGTGAAATATCTTCTTTATTCTCACTCCCCCCCTGATGTAAAGAGCCCCCACACCTTTAGGGGCATATAGCTTATGTCCGGCCACAGAAAGCAAATCCACACCAAGATCTTTGACGCTCACCGGAGACTTACCAAGTGATTGCGCACAATCAGTGTGCATTATGATATTGTGATCGCGGGCTATGGCGGCAATTTCCCTGACAGGCTGAATTGTTCCAACTTCATTATTTGCATCCATGATACTAATCAGAATGGTATCCTTTCTTATGGCCTGCCTAACATCTTCGGGATCGACCATACCATAGTTATCCACAGGCACCCTGGTAACAGTAAAACCAAAATCCTCCAGATAATTGCATACCTCAGAAACAGCCGGATGCTCCACAGAGGAAGTTATGATATGCTTGCCCTTATGCTGATTTTCAAAAGCCACTCCCTGCAGAGCCATATTATTGGATTCGGTACCACCACTCGTAAATACAATCTCTTGTGGCTTTGCAGATATTAGTCTGGCTACCTGTAACCTTGCCTTTTCGATGGCTGTACGGGTTATGGCACCATAATAATGTGAGCTGCTTGGATTTCCAAAATGCTCCCTGAAAAAAGGCTCCATGGCCTCAATTACCTCAGGATCAACAGGTGTTGTCGCATTATAATCAAGATATACAGGAGGTTCAGGATTCATTTCACCAAGGTGTTTTTCGGTACTTCTCATCATCGTCTGATAATATAGCCAGATAATTTTTATAACGCATGAAAGAAATTTTCCCTTCCTCAACAGCCACTGCAACCGCACAATCCGGTTCATGAGAATGAGTACAATTGTGATATTTGCAGGCATGTGACATATTGAATATTTCAGGAAAAAAATGATACAACTCTTCTTTCCTGACATCTATCATTCCGAATCCCCGTATCCCGGGTGTATCAATAACGTGTCCTCCTTCTTCCAGGGCCAACATTTCAGGGTAAGTAGTAGTATGTTTTCCAGACAGATGAGCACTGGATACTTCTGCTGTTTTCAAAACAAGCCCGGGAAGCAGAGTGTTGATCAGGCTAGACTTTCCAACTCCGGAATTTCCGCTAATAACAGATATTTTACCAGATAAAATGCGTCGGATATCATCTATCCCGGTTGATTTTAAAACAGAAATCGCATAACATCGGTAACCTGCTGCTTCATAAATCCCTTTCCAGTCATTCAGAATTTTCAAATCCTCAGGTAAATAAATGTCAGTTTTATTAAAAACTAGTATTGCAGGGATTTTATATGCTTCAGCAGAAACCAGAAACCGGTCAATAAACATTGAATAAGTAGTTGGCTCTTTCAAGGTAACCATAAGCAATGCCTGATCTACGTTTGCAGCTAAGATATGTGCTTCGCGGGCCAGGTTGATAGATTTCCGGATAATATAATTCTTCCTCGGGTGGATTTTAACAATAATTCCGTTCTCCTGCCCCTCCTCCTTTTTCAACTCTACAATATCTCCAACTGCAACCGGATTGGTGAGGCGTATCCCCTTGATCCTGAATTTGCCCTTGATAGTACAGGAGATTATCTGACCGTTACTGGTTTTAACCTTGTGCCATGATCCGGTTGTTTTTATTACCAGGCCCTTTATCATAACCCAAATGTAGTAAGTTAAAATGTAAATGGAATCCAAAGGAAATAAATCCCTCCCCCCTAACATTAGGGGGGATAGGGGGGTTAACTATAATCAAATAAGAAAACTCAGATCCTCTCCAGGGTTAATCTCTACAGCTTCTTCTCCGAACTTGAAGATCCTTGCCGGACGGGGACCAATCAATTCTATCCTGGTATTGCGAACAGATAACATAGTTCCTTCACGCAAGCCCAAAACAATAGTATCCTGATTTACCTCCAGAAATTCTTCTATTCTCTGCTCCCGTGTTTCACCAGCATGACCATCAGGATTAGCATCAAGGTAATGAGGATTGATCTGGAAGGGAATCAGGTTCAGGGCATGCAAACCATGGGGATCAACGATCGGCATATCATTGGTAGTTTTAATTGTTGGGCAAGCCATATTAGACCCTGCACTCCAGCCTACAAAAGGGGTCCCGGTCAATACTTTCTCTCTGATGGGATCAAGTAATTTTTGATCATGAATCATCCTGGTCAATTGCCAGGTATTTCCTCCACCTATCACTATGGCATCAGCTTCCTTAATCGCTTTTACCGGATCAGCATGAAGGTGTATTGAATCAACTTTATATCCTATCTCATCAAATCGCTCCTGGACCTTCTTTGCATAATCATCAAATGAAAATGTAACTCCTGCGAAAGGAATAAAGAGAGTTTTCTTAATCCTGGGACCTAGAAAGTCTTGGATTTCAAATTTTGGATAGTCTAAATATGCCTCACCGGCATTGGTGGAATTACTGATTAATAAGAGCCTCATGATAAATGTGTTTCAAGTGGTTTTCAAAAGTTTTTCAAAATATTCTCCGCGATAAAGTTATTCGGATTTTTCTTAATTCTAAGAAAATTAAATTGCTGACTCATCACACTATAGATCAACATCTGCCCCGACAAAACCTGGCCTGTTCCCAATATGATTTTCAGAGCTTCATTTGCTTGCATTAAACCCATAATACCAGGTAAAATGCTGTATATTCCAAGTAAAGGACTTTGTTCAAGATTTTCATTTTCCGGTTGGGGGAAAAGGCACCTGTAGCTGGGTCCTCCCTGATAATTAAAAACCGACAGCTGCCCCTGGGTTTTATAGACAGAAGAATGCACCAGGGGTTTGTTATTCAACACACAGGCATCACTTAACACATATCTGGCTTGAAAATTATCTGTGCAATCAAGAACCAGGTCATGTTTTGCAACAATATCTAAAGCATTGTTATAGCTGGCCCTGATTACAACCTTCTCAATATCAACCGCATGATTCATTGCCTTCATAAGGGATGTAGCCACAATAGCTTTGTGTTTCCCTAAATCTTTAACACCATAAAATACTTGTCTCTGAAGATTCGAAACATCAACCACATCATCATCCATAATGGTCAGATGACCTACTCCTGTGGCCGTTAGATATTGAATAGCCGGGCATCCCAGTCCACCAGCGCCAACAACAAGAATTCTGGCCATTTTTATCTTTTCCTGACCTGATTCTCCAACCTCTTCAAGGAGTATATGGCGATGATATCTCGATTTCTCACTATCTGACAATATACTCATGCCCCGAAGGTAAAAAAAAAGGTCGATTCTGAAATTCAGAACCGACCTAAACCTAAACCCTATATGTTAACCATATCTGTTAACCATATCTGTTAACCTCAACGATGATTAATCTCCTATATGAATCCCAATAGTTACAGGATAAATATCCGGACCCATTCCGTCGTTGAAAAGTGTTTGAGGATAATAATTTGCAAACAAGGCTATATCCCCATAACCAACTCTGGCAGTAAAGCCATACCTGAAATCTCTGAGATTAAAAGTGTCTTTAGTTTTAATTTTCTCCTTCTCTCCGCTGCTAACATACTTTTGAACCTGGCGGGATCCAATCCTCAAACCTCCAATAACACCACCTGAAAGTATAACACGCTTACGTTCTCCATATACAGGTATTTGTATTTCAGCCATCAGAGGGAGGTTAATGTAAGTTGTACTCAGTCGGTTTTTATCCAGATCCATATCAACCGGTACTCCAGTCATCATTCCATCCACCTCTGTGATTTTCACATCATTAAGCAACATATACCTGTTGTATTCCAGTCCTAAACCAGTAACAATACCAAAATAATTATTTGCTAAACCCAATGATTTTTCAGCAAAATTCAAGCTGAATCCCCATGATCGTCCCATATCAAGGTCCATAAATCCAGCATCTGCTGGTAAGTCTAATGCATAATCTGCATTAACAAAATTAGTCAGGCCAAACTCCATACCTTCCCAGGTTCCATCCATTCTTTTGTGGTGCTTTTTCTTTGTAATTCGCTCATTAATCACAATTTCATCAAAATCATTCTCGTCTGTAATAATTCTGATTTCCTTACCATCCTCTACAATTATGGTATATTTCTTTTTACCAATTCTGACTTTTGAAGTGTCAGCATCTTGTGAAAAAACACCTGTTCCTAATCCGAACAATAATATCAGTGCAAGAGATGTAAATCGTTTCATACTTATTGATTTAATAGTTTTCATTATTTGATGATAAGACGGTTAGAGGATTCAGAAAGTTACAAACCCTCTTGAAACTGCTTGTTTCTTCGTCCGTTAATTGGTGTAGAGAAGGCTACTAAACGAGAATCAAATGCTACGGATTCAAGCTTTCCATCATCATTGTATTCTCTGTTCAGATCCACCGGTAATGACAGTAAATTGGATACCTTGTCAATTCCGGCATCTGCCAGTTCCCAAAAACTAAATTTTGTTTTTTTAACAAAATCAGCATCCTGACCAAGAATTTGCTCTCTCAAAACATTTCCGGTATAAGCCAAAAAGGTTTGGTATTCAATATCCTGCTGAGAAGGAAGGGTTCGATGTATAAAAGCATACGACTTGTCGGCAATAGGAGAGGAAGAATTTAGCAATCTCACAGGCAGCTTTCCTGCTGGTGAAATACTAAGCATAGCAAAGCCCGGGTCAATAACCGGTTCAATAATAGCTTTGGCATCAGGAGCAAGCAAGATTTTTACCGGATCAGTCAATGCAATTTTATCAAATTTCGATGGATTAATAAGCTTATTTAAATAAATGACCTGACGTGAGGAATCCTTAGCTATTAATGGTGGTTCCTGAACAGCCTCATTAGGTGAGAAGATAAACCAGCCCAAAACAATTATTGCAGCTGCAGACACCAAGCTATAAACATACATGGGAATTTGAATTCTCCTTTTCTGCAAACTGGCTTTGTTTTCAAAAACAATACTTGAATCTGGTTTCAGGATAGTTTGTTTCAGCCTCTGAAACAGGACGGCCTTATTGTTATTAACCTCCAGGCTTGTATCGAAAATCTTTTCTTCGGCCGGAATCATATCCCCTTCTATCCTGGCAATACAATCTATCTCATCTTCAGATAATTCTGGCAAGTTAAGATCAGTTCTGAACAAATCAGTCTTCCCGGGGCATGTCAACACAGGAGCTTCCAAGGTCAGAAAATCAGAAAAATCAGGATCGATATGAAGTTCCGGATGAGATTTAAGAAATGTCAATAGCTCATTTATCCTGACATCTGAGAGATTTCCCTCCTGATAATCAAGCATCCATGCTTCTACGTTATTTCTTGTGATCTTTTCCATTAAACTACTTGCTCCATTGACCCGATATAATTTTTTAAAAATACCCGGGCTCTGTATATGTAAACTTTCACCTGTGCCTCGCTCAAATCAGTTATTTCAGCAATTTCCTTATATGAATACCCCTCATAATCTCTTAACATGACAACCGATCTTTGGTCACCGGGCAGCCTTTCAATTGCTTCATTCAAAATCTCCTTAAGATCTGAATATTGTTCATTATGCGAATAGCTTGCCGGATCCACCTGTTCAAAATCTGTTTGTCTTTTATCTTTTCTTATCTGATCAATCATTGCATGGTAAGCAGTGGTAAACAAATATGACTTAGCTTTCTTTCCATCAACTTTTTTCGCATTAACCCACAGACGCTCAAATGTATCCTGAACAACATCACGTGCTTTTTCTTCATCCTGAATGTTCTTCAGAATGAATCGAAACACTGCATCAGCGAACTGATCCACACAAAGGTTATACTCCTTTACAGTCATAATAGGGCTAAGGTCAAATGTAAAACGTTCGTTGCTACGAAAAAGTTACAAATAATATCGTAGGGGTCGACCCTTTCTATTATGTGTCAACCCTTTTATATATTTACACCACGCAATGTAATATATCATGAAAAAATTCCTCCTCCCTCTTCTGCTAGTAGCAATGCTGATCCCCTCCTGCAAAACAGAACAATCAGCACCCGATGCTGAACAAATGGTAATGGCTACTCTGTGGTTTCAACATTCAGGAGAAGCACGTGCTCTGTATTATCAGGCATACAATCTTGCTGAATTAAGGGTAAGACAAGCCCTTGACACTTTACCGGATAACCTTCCTAAGGCAGTCATTGCAGATATCGACGAAACTATTCTGGATAATAGCCCTTCTGAAGGAAAAAATATTCTTGAAAGTAGCAGGTTTAGTTCGGAACGATGGAAGGCCTGGACAGACAAGAGATCAGCAATCGGACTCCCCGGAAGTCTTGAGTTTGCACGGTTTCTTGAAACTGTTGGAGTAGATTTGTATTACATATCAAATCGATCTGTTGATGAACAAAATGCTACTCTGGATAATTTAAAGAAGCTGGGGTATCCCTTTTTCTTGCTAAATAGTTTCAATGAACATATCTTTGACCAACCGTTCAGTCATAATAATTGACAATTATATTTTATGTCACCAAGAACTGAAAAACAATTCGAAGAAATTCGTTCCAGTCGCAAGTTTCAAATTACGGAAGCAGCTCTGGAGATTTTTGCTACAGAGGGCTATGAGAAAGCGTCCATCGCAAAAATTGCTCAGGCCGCAAAGATTTCCAAAGGACTCATGTATAATTATTTTTCTTCCAAAGAGGAATTACTCAAAGCGGTTATCATGATGGGTATTGAAGGATTAATAGAATCATTCGGGAAGGCTGAGGATGAACTTGACACTCCTGAAGAACTTAAAATATTCATTAAAGGTGGTATGGATATCATGCGGAAGGAGTCACATTTCTATAAATTATACTTCACCATCTTTTTCCAGCCTGCTGCACAGAAGATATTTGCAGAAAATTATCAGGTGCTGATTGGTAGTTTACTGGAAGACATAGCCAATTATTTCAAGAAAAAAGGCGATCCCCACCCAATGGAAAAAGCAACCCTTCTGGGAGCATTAATGGATGGGTTCGGAATGTATTATCTTATGAACCCTGAACTCTACGATCTTGACATTTATGAAAAAATCATTTTTGATCTCTTTAAATAACGATAACATGAAAGCCTATTCAATGCGAATCCTAAGCATTTTTTCAGCTCTGGTGATGATTTCAGGAACGGTCTGCAGTCAGGATACTAGCGCCAGACAGGTGATTGAAAAAGCAGATAAAAACATGGAAGGAGAAAGCTCAATCAGTACGATGAGTATGAGCATTGTCAGGCCAAACTGGGAAAGAACTCTGGAATTCAAAAACTGGATGAAAGGTGATGAATATGCCATAACCCTTGTTACTTCACCTGCTAAGGAAAAGGGAATGTCATTTTTAAAGCGTGGTAATGATATGTGGAACTACCTGCCGGGAATAGGCAGGATGATCAAACTTCCTCCTTCAATGATGTCGCAGGGCTGGATGGGTTCTGACTATACAAATGATGACGTTTTGAACGAAACTTCTTTGGTGGATGATTACAGACAAACATTTATCGGTGAGGAAACTATAGAAGACAGAGAATGCCATATAATCGAAATGATCCCGGCTGAAGAATCCAACATCGTTTGGGGCAAAGTAATCACATGGGTTTCAAAAAAAGACTTCATTTTCATGAAACATGAGTATTACGATGAAGATGGATATCTGGTCAGAACTGAAAAACTAGGAACCATTAAAAAAATGGACGACCGTTTTATCCCAACAATCTATGAGATTATTCCTGCTGATGAGCCCGATCAAAAAACCATAGTCAGAATCATAAGTATGGATTTCGATGTGGATATCAAAGACTCTTTCTTCTCTCAACAGAACATGAAAAGACTCAGATAAGACATTAAGCATATGAATTATTATTTTAAAATGGCATGGAGGAATATCTGGCGTAATAAGCGCCGGACTTTGATTACTGCAGCATCTATATTGTTTGCCGTATTCTTCGCCATCCTGCTGCGATCCATACAACTTGGGTCATACGCTAATATGGTCGACAATGTAGTTCAGGCATATACCGGGTACATTCAAATTTTTGATACCCAATATAAGGGCGATGAAAGTATTGAAAATTCAATAGAATTGAATCCAAACCTGCTTTCAGAAATCGAAAGTGTAAAGAATGTTACATTAGCTCTCCCACGCCTGGAATCATTTGCCCTGGCCTCTTCAGGAAATCAAACCAAAGGAGTTATGGTAGTGGGAACCGACCCTGAAAAAGATGATCAGCTGACTGGTTTATCATCCAAAATTGTCCAGGGAAATTTTCTGAGAAAAGGAGATCAGGGAGTTCTGGTTTCAGAAAGATTGGCCTCTTACCTTAAAACCTCAGTAGGCGATACTGTGATTCTGATTTCTCAGGGATATCATGGGGTTAGCGCTGCTAATCAATTTATGATTCAGGGAATTATACGATTCCCATCCCCTGATCTAGATAACAAGATGATCATGATGGATCTTCCTGTTTGTCAGGATTTTTATTCAGCATATAACCTGATTTCATCTATCTCTTTAAACCTGAAAGAGGAGAAAAAAATGAATCAGACGGTTAAAGACCTTCAGGAAAGCCTTGGAGATCAATACGACGTAAGGAGTTGGAAAAAAATACTAACCCAACTTGTACAACAAATCGAAGGGGATAATGCCGGAGGCCTTGTCATGTTATTCTTACTGTACATGATCGTAGGATTTGGGGTTTTTGGCACCGTTCAAATGATGACAGCAGAAAGGCGTAAAGAATTTGGAGTAATGATAGCTGTGGGTATGCAAAAACGGAGACTTGGCGGAATCCTGGCCATGGAAATGATAATGATTGGTCTCTTAGGTGCTTTGTCAGGAATTGTACTGAGTTTGCCAATAGTATACGAACTTTACATACACCCCATAACCCTAAGTGGCGAAACTGCAGAAACAATCATGTCGTTTGGAATGGAGCCCATTATGCCAAGCGCCTGGGAAGCTGGCTACTTTTTCAGTCAGGCAGGTGTGGTTATGATTATTGTATCCCTGGCAGTATTCTTTCCAATATTATCTGTTACTCGTTTAAAAGTTAGCAAGGCTCTCAGAGCATAACACCTCAAAAAAGATTACGAAATGATACCATCAATATCTTGGAAAAACATTTGGAGAAACAGGGTCAGAAGCCTTGTGGTAATTACCGCAATTACCCTGGGATTATTTGGGGGCCTCTTTTCATCAGCCATTTTCAAAGGAATGTCAGAGAGAAGGTTTGAAGAAGCATTAAGCAAAGAGATTACTCATATCCAGATTCACAATCCTAAATATCTTGAAAATCCAGAAATTGGATTTACAATTCCTCAGCCATCAGAACTGATTGATTTTATCAAAAGCAAGGAAAGTGTAAAAGCCGTTTCTTCAAGATTGAAGATTACTGCCATGATTGGCAGCTCTTCATCAAATTATGGCGTAAATGTTGTCGGGGTGGATCCTGAGAAGGAGAAAGAGGTTTCAAAACTGTACACAGCCCTTCTCTCACCAGAGGAAATCACCAAACAATATGGCATTATTGATCCAACAGATTTGGAACAGTTTCAAGCCGATAGTGTAGGATTCTATTTTGAGAACACTAGAAGAAATCCAATGTTTATTGGTGAAGAGCTTGCGCATAAACTCAGAATAAAAGTCAGGTCAAAAGTAGTCATCACCTTTCAAAACGCCAACGGAAATCTAACAGGAGGAGCATTCAGGGTATGTGGAATATTCCGAACAGAAAACTCCGTATTTGAACAAACCAATGTATTTGTCAGACAAAATGATCTGATTGGATTAACGGGATTAGAGGCAGAATCGGCTCATGAGATTGCAATTTTCTTACATGATGTGGAACAGGCCGGTGAACTAGCCGCTCTTCTATCAGAAAATTATCCAAATCTTGAAACAAGTGATTGGAAAACTCTGGAACCGACTTTAGCCATGATGACAGATATGATGGATGTAACAATGACAATTATTATTGTCATCATCCTGCTCGCTCTCGGATTTGGTATTGTGAACACCATGCTCATGGTTGTTATGGAAAGAGGAAAAGAAATTGGAATGCTTATGGCTGTCGGAATGAGCAAGCTAAGGGTATTCTCAATGATTATCCTGGAATCTGTACTGCTCTGTTTAACAGGAGCCGCAGCTGGCATAAGTATCAGCGTGTTATTGATAGAAATCTTTTCAAGCAAAGGAATTGATATGACAGCTTTTGCTCAGGAGGGTTTTGAAGCAATGGGCTTTGCAGCAGTCTTTTATCCTACTTTGGGAGCAGAATTCTATCTCGAAGTCACCCTGCTTGTTGTTCTCACCGGTGTTCTTTCATCCGTATATCCGGCCTGGAAAGCCCTAAAACTAAATCCCGCAGATGCACTAAGATCAGAGTAACGATATTGTAAGGGCGCACGGCCGTTCGCCACAACGAGTAAAAAACTAAAGAAAAAATGAACATAATAGAAATCAAAAGCCTGGTCAAAATTTACGACGACAAAAAAACCGTTCCGGTTACTGCTGTAAACGGCGTGAATCTAAATTTCAAAGCAGGAGAATTTGCTGCAATCGTAGGTCCATCGGGATCTGGAAAAACAACCCTGTTGAATTTACTCGGTGGTTTGGATGAACCAACATCCGGTGAAATCCTGGTTGACAGTATGCAAATGGGTAACTTAAGCAGCCGACAGAAAATTGATTTCAGAATGCGAAATATCGGCTTCGTTTTCCAGGCCTATAACCTTATTCCTGTATTAACTGCAAAGGAAAATGTAGAGTTCATTATGCACCTGCAGGGTCAGTCAAAAAAAGACCGTGACAAACGCTCACAAGAACTACTTGAAGCTGTTGGACTGGGAGACCGTATGAATGCACGACCGGGAAAACTTTCAGGAGGACAGCAACAAAGGGTAGCTGTTGCCAGAGCGCTGGCTTCAAAACCAAAATTTATTCTGGCTGATGAACCAACAGCAAATCTTGATTCAAAGTCAACAGAAACTCTTCTTGATATAATGGAGAGACTGAATAAAGAAGAGAACATAACGTTCATTTTTTCTACTCATGATGCCCGGGTTGTAAAAAAAGCCCGACGAGTAATAACCATAGAGGATGGAGTTGTTGTTGAGGATGAAGAAAGATAGTCTCCGATGAAACAAAATATAGCTCTTATTCTCCTTTTGGCTACCCTGACTGCTTTGCCAGCCAGAAGCCAGTTGAGTGCTTCCCTGAATGGATATGTTTCTAACATGCAGTCAGTGATGTTTGAAAACCTGAATGGACAATGGATTTCAGACAATCTGGTACATAATCGGCTCAACTTTAAGGGCTATCTGGGATCAAACTTAAGCCTGACAATAGAACTCAGAAACAGGATGTTGTATGGTGAAACTGTGAAGTATTTTCCCGAATATGATGAATTGATTAGTATCGACCAGGGATGGATGGATTTGAGCTTCAATTTGGTGGCAGACAGTTCTTTTATTATCAATACCAGTGTTGACCGGATATTTGCCGACATAACTATAGGTAAACTTCAGGCCACAATTGGGCGACAGAGAATCAATTGGGGGATGAATTTTGTCTGGAATCCAAATGATATTTTCAACTCCTATTCATTTTTTGATTTTGATTATGTCGAACGTCCCGGTAGCGATGCAATCAGAATTCAATACTACCTCAATACAACAGCCTGTCTCGAATTAGTTGGCAAAATCAATCAGGCAGAGGAATGGAGCCTGGCAGGCCTGCTTAGATTTAATATGGCAAATACAGATTTCCAACTCCTGGGCGGAGTACTGAATGAGGAAGAGTATGTGATCGGAGGAGGATTCTCAGGCAACCTTGGTCCCATTTCAATAAATGGAGAACTCACCTACCTTGATCCTATAGATGAATCATCTGCTAATGAATCAGTCCTTCTAGGAGGATTTGGACTAAGTTACAACACCCCGTTCAATCTTTTTATACAGGCAGAATATCTGTACAACGAGGCCGCAGAAAAATCATCTATTAATAATTTCACTGACTTCTATTACCGGAATCTGACTCTGCGGGATTTGTCTATGACCCCTCATACCTTTTTTACCAGTATTTCATATCCTGTTAATCCCTTATTGAACCTCGGAGTATCAGGAATGTACTTCCCTGGACTGAATGGTATTTTCATGGGTCCCTCCTGTGATTTGTCACTCAGAAATGACCTCGACTTGTCATTTTTCATGCAATATTTTGAAGTAGACTTTTCAGGAGGCCTGGAGCAAAAAGCCACACTTGGTTTTCTCCGTCTTAAATGGTCATTTTAAGCGTATTTTTTACATTTTTTTGGTAATTTCACGAGGTTTGTTGGCTTTCTTTCATTACGATAAAGAATAACAAGCTGAATATAAATTACTTAAACCTTCTCTTTATGAGTCAAACAAAAAATATTAATCGGCGAAATTTCTTCAGGAAAGCAGCCGGTGCAACTGGTGCGGCATTCGCATTACCATACATAATCCCTTCAACTGCCTTGGGAAAGAATGGGGCAGTATCAGCAAATGATCGTATCGTGATGGGAGTAATCGGTTCTGGTTCTATGGGAACCGGTGATATGCGCACATTTATGGGTAAAAATGAAGTACAGATGGTTGCTGCATGTGATGTAGATAAAAAGCATCGCGATCGGGCTAAAGGCTTTATGGATGCTCACTATGATAACACTGATGCCAACACCTATGGTGATTATCGTGAATTCCTGGCTACTGAAAAGCTTGATGCAGTTGTTCTGGCTCTCCCAGATCAATGGCACGGAATTATTGGAGTTGCTGTAGCAAATGCAGGACTTGATATTTACGGCCAAAAGCCACTGGCAAGGACCATTTGGGAGGGTCGTCAGATTGTTGAAGCAGTCAATAAAAATAAGGTCATCTGGCAAACTGGTAGCTGGCAGAGATCTGTTGGGAATTTTCATCTGGGTGCTAATTTAGTGGCCAATGGTCGTATCGGAAAAATATCCCGTGTTGAAGTAGGCTTACCTGATGGAAACCCAAGACCTGGCATTTACAATGTAAAACCTGTTCCTGAAGAACTAGATTGGGATATGTGGTTAGGGCCTGCACCTGCAGTTCCTTATCGCGGTGTATGTCATTGGGACTGGAGATGGATTCTGGATTATTCTGGAGGTCAGTTAACAGACTGGGCCGGCCACCATATTGATATTGCTCACTGGGCTTTAGGTTTCGATAAAACTGGCCCGGTTGAAATAGAAGGCAAAGGAGTGTACCCTCGTGATGGTATTTTTGATGTTCCGGTTGAGTATCATAATACTGCCAGATATGAAAATGGACTTGAAATGACAATTGCAAATGCCCGCAAACTTCCATTCGGAATGGGAACTGCATGGTACGGTGATAAAGGCTGGATTCATGTTCGTCGTGGAGGAATCCAGGCTAGTGACCCTAAGATACTGGAAGAGAAAATAGGAGCAGATGAAAATCCGCTGTATTTCTCCAGAGATCACGCACAAAACTTATTGGATTGTATTCGAACCCGTGAAGAAACCATAACTCCGGCTGAAGCCGCTCACCGTTCTATATCTGTTGGCTTGCTTTGCGAAATAGCTATGCTGACAGGCAGAAAACTCACTTGGGATCCTGTAAAAGAAGAATTCCCAAACGATCCATTGGCTAACAGAATGCTCAGGAGACCTTTCCGCTCACCCTGGACCTTAAAAAACAACTAATCCCAGAAATAATGAAAACAATATACAGATCTATATTTATCCTCTTATTAGGAATCGGATTACTTACCGTTCCAGCTTGCCAGAACGAATCAGAAAGCGATACTCAATATAAAGCACTGATAATCACAGGACAAAACAATCATTCCTGGGAAACATCAACTCCAATTCTTAAAGAGATTCTTGATAATTCAGAACTTTTTGCAACCAGCATTGCCCAGTCTCCTGCTAAGGGAGAAGACATGTCGAATTTCACCCCGATTTTCACCGATTACGATGTGGTAGTTCTCGATTATACCGGAGATTCCTGGCCTGAAGAAACACAGGAGGCTTTTTTAGCCTACGTCAAAGCTGGTGGTGGTGTAGTAGTTTATCATGCAGCGAATAATGCTTTCCCGGATTGGAAAGAATTCAATAAAGTAATCGGACTTGGTGGATGGGGTGGCCGGAATGAAAAGGATGGCCCTTATGTCAGATGGAAAGATGGAGAGATCGTAAGAGATTTGACTCCCGGACGTGGAGGTTCACATGGTCAGCAACATGCTTTTGTTGTCAAAATACGAGAAACAGAGCATCCAATTACAAAAGGTTTACCTGAAACCTGGTTGCACGCTCAGGATGAATTATACTCTGAGCTAAGAGGTCCGGCTGAAAACCTGACTGTTTTGGCAACAGCATTTGCTGATACTGCTAAAGGGGGAACCGGCGAGAATGAACCCACCCTGATGACCATCCAGTATGGCCAGGGTCGGGTATTTCATACTACTCTGGGACATGTCATGGGAGACGGTCCTCAACCAGCAGTACAATGTGTCGGCTTTATTGTAACTCTTCAACGTGGAGCCGAATGGGCTGCCACAGGTGAAGTTACCCAAGAGGTTCCGGTTGCCTTTCCAGGTCATAATAGTTTGAGCTCCTGGGATAAATTTCGCCCTTATACTATGGATGAACTACTTGAGTGTATGGAAGATTACATGCCTGGAGATAGTCGTGTTTGTTTACAAGACCTGAAAAATATGATCAGGCAAGCAAGTACAGACCTTGATAAACTCCAGGATATTGAACTTTCATTGATAAAATTCCTGAAGGATAATGCAACTGATGATGCCAGGAATTTTGTAATGAGAGAACTCGGTCTGATTGGAACCGAAGCATCATTACCAGTTCTCAAAAAACTGATGAAAGATGACGACACCAAAGAAATGGCACGTTATGCCACAGAACAAATTTCAAACGAATATACCAACTAATTATAAAGGACAAATGTCAACAAGAAGAGATTTTGTAAAAACCGGTGCTACTATAGCTGCAGGAGTTTCTGCAGTATCATTAGTTCCGGGCGCAGTAAGTTGTGCTAATCAGGCTAATAACAAACTTGTTGTTGGAGCAATCGGGATCAATGGAATGGGCTTTTCCGACCTGAGAGCTTTTTTAAGAGAAGAAAATGTTGAGTGTGCTGCAATATGTGATGTTGATCAGAATGTGCTCAAAAAAAGAATGCCACAGATCGAAGAAATGCAGGGATTTGCTCCGGAAACATATGGAGATTATCAGAAGCTGCTTGAAAGAAAAGATCTGGATGCAGTTATCATTGGTACTCCTGATCATTGGCATGCAAAAATCATGATTGATGCTGTTAAAGCCGGGAAGCATGTCTATGTTGAAAAGCCAATGGCCAATTCTATCTATGAAGCATTTCAGATGGAAAAAGCGGCAAAAAAATACAAGCGGGTTGTGCAGTTAGGACAATGGCAAAGAAGTGATCCGCACTGGAATGATGTTTTTGACTACGTGCAGTCTGGTGTTTTAGGTGATATTCGCACCGTTAAAGTATGGTGCTATGAGTCCTGGCTAAGACCTCCTGGTCCGGTTGCTGACGGACCTGTACCTGCAGGTGTTGACTATGACATGTGGTTAGGACCAGCACCTTTGAGGGATTTTAACAGAAACCGCTTCCACTTTAATTTCCGTTGGTTCTGGGATTATGCCGGTGGATTAATGACAGACTGGGGTGTTCACCTCCTGGATATGGCCTTGGCCGGAATGAAAGCAGACCTCCCAAATTCAGCTATGAGTGCCGGGGGAAAAATGGCCTTTTTGGATAGTCCGATTGAAACTCCGGATACTCAACAAGTAATTTATGAATTTGATGAATTTAATGTGATATGGGATCACGCCATGGGTATTGGAAATGGCGACTGGAGAAGAGATCATGGATTATCCTTCATAGGCAACAACGGAACGCTGGTAGTAGATCGCGGTGGCTGGGAGGTATTTCCTGAAGGCTCAAAAGAGAAGCCCCTTGTTCAACCAGTATCAAGAATCAAAGGAACTGGTCAGGGCCTTACCCTGAATGTTCAGAATTTCATTGAGGGAATCAAAAATAAAGATAGAAATACCAAAGCCAACCCAACAATTGGTCGCGCTGTTGCCGGCATGGCTCATATGGGTAACATCGCCCTTAAGGTTGGAAACAAAGTGTATTGGGATCATGACAAAAAAGAATTCAAAGACAACCCAAAAGCCAATGAATTGATGGCTCCGGTTTATCGCGATCCATGGAAACTTCCAAAAGTGTAAAGAACTATGACAGTTAACAGACGGAAATTTCTAAAAACCTCAATAACCATGGCTGGTGGAGTGGGAGTTTTATCTACTCTGCCACTAAATTACTCCTGTAGCCGACCAGGAGCTAATGATATAATACGTGTTGGCTTGATCGGGTGTCGGAATATGGGGTTTTCTAACATTCGTCAGTTTATTGTTCAACCTGATGTTGAAGTGGTTGCCTTGTGCGATATTGATGAAAGCATCCTGAACCAAAGAGCTGCAGATCTTGAGAAATTCGCTTATGAAAAGGATGTTCCTGAGTTTAGAAAACCTGAACTATATAAGGATTTTCGCAAGGTGCTAGATAGAAAAGATGTGGATGCAGTAATCATAGCAACCCCTGATCATTGGCATGCTTTGATGACTATTATGGCCTGCCAGGCAGGTAAAGATGTGTACGTTGAGAAACCCATGGCAAACTCAATCTTCGAGGCTGATCTTATGGCCAGAGCAGGAGATCGATACAACTCTGTCATACAGGTAGGCCAATGGCAAAGAAGCGGCCCCCACTGGCACGATATGATGGATTTCATCTCAAGCGGTCAATTAGGCGAAATTGATCAAATTGATGTTTGGAGATTTGGAGGAAATGAGGTTCCGGTGAAACCTGACGGTCCGATTCCTGCAGGAGTAAACTACGACATGTGGTTAGGGCCTGCTCCATTGAGAAACTTCAATCCGAATCGTTTTCACTATAACTTCAGATGGTTCTGGGATTATGCCGGTGGCAAGATGACTGACTGGGGAGTTCATCTGCTTGACATGGCCATACAAGCTATGAATATCCATCATCCACGTACAATACAAGCAAGTGGAGGGAAATTATTCTTTCCTGATGATGCCATGGAAACGCCTGACACCCTCAAAGTTCAATATGATTTTAATAATCTTAAGGTAGTCTGGCAAAATGATTTCAGTCGACAAGAAAATCAATTTGGGCTTGGCCATGGTCTGGCTTTTCATGCCGAAAACGGACTATTGATTGCGAGCAGAAACGGCTGGAAAGTAGAACCCAAAGTTAACAATGGTACACCATTAATGGAAGCTGTTGATCCCAAGCCATCAACCGGAAAAGATCTGAGCTTACATGTCAGAGATTTCCTTGATTCCATTAAATCCAGAAACCGATCAACAAAATGCTCTGCAGAAATTGGTCGTGATGTTGCCCGTGTTGCAAACATGGGGAATATCGCTTACCGAACAGGTGAAACCCTGCACTGGAATCCTGAGACTGAAAAATTCTCTGAAACAGCTGCCAACAAATTGCTTTGCCCAGAATACCGGAAACCATGGGAATTGCCAAAATTTTAACCTGATAACACATATGAACCGAGCATGACAAAAGGAAATTATTTTATCACACACAAGGATGATTATTTTTGTTATGTGAGCTACATCCAACAAATAGAATTAAATATAAACGGATGAAAACCCACGCTTTTATTGTCGCACTATTATTTTTTCTGCCATCAGTTTTACTTGCTCAGAAACCAAAGATGACTGAAGACTGGAGCAAGCAACCTCCAATCATTACTGCTGGCAAAAGATCTAAACCTCCATCAGATGCCACTATCCTTTACCGTACCCGTAAAGATTTGAATAATTGGCAATCCGGAAGAAATGGAGAACCTGCCAAATGGAAGGCTACACTATGCGGAATGACTGTTAACGGAACTGGTGGAATTGTTTCAAAACAGGCATTTGGAGATATCCAATTACATGTTGAATGGCGTTCTCCCCGTAAAGTCAACCCTGAAGCTGAGGGGCAGGGAAGGGGAAATTCTGGTATATATATTCAGGGGAAATACGAAGTCCAAATCCTTGATTCCTATGAAAATGAAACTTACTATAATGGTCAGGCAGGATCTATTTACAAGCAATCTGCTCCCCTGGTAAACACAAGTCGAAAACCTGGAAAATGGCAGAGTTATGACATTGTTTTTCACGCCCCACGTTTCCATGCAGATGGAAGTCTAAAAAGTCCTGCCACTATAACCGTTTTTCATAATGGAGTCCTCATTCAGGATCACTATGTATTGAAGGGCGAAACCGTTTTTGGCGGCTTCCCAAAATACAGACCTCATCCTGAAAAACTCCCAATGATGTTGCAGGATCACGGAAATCCTGTTAAATACCGGAATATTTGGGTAAGGGAACTATAAGCTCACCCCTTGCCCCGGATCGAGTCCGGGGCAGGCTCTCTCAAGGTGGAGAGGGAGGTAAATTACACGTTTAATTTGTAATACAAATCTCTATGGAACGACGAAATTTTTTAAAAACCGCAGGTATTACCGGCGTTGGTCTGGCTGTTGCTCCAGGCTTGATTACCTCTTGCGAATCAGAGCCCTGGTTTCAGATTTCTTTGGCTCAATGGTCATTGCATCGTGAACTAAGATCAAAAGCCTTAAAGCACCTCAGCTTTCCATTGAAGGCTAAACAGTCGTTTGGGATTACAGCTGTAGAGTATGTCAGTACCTTCTTCGAGGGATGGGAAATTGATGAAAAATATGTGGCTGAACTCAAGAGAATCACCGATTATAATGGAATTACTAATGTTCTGATTATGGTCGATGGAGAAGGTTCCCTCGGAGCAGCAGATCAAAAAGAACGGAGTGAGGCTGTGAAAAACCACCACAAATGGGTGGAGGTGGCAAAAACACTGGGATGTCATTCTATTCGAGTCAATGCCAGGGGAACAGGCTCAGCCGATGAATTGAAAAAAACCTCTGCAGACGGACTTCGCAGTTTATCTGAATACGCCAAGAATTTCGATATTGGTGTAATTGTCGAAAATCATGGTGGCCTCTCAAGTAACGGAGCCTGGCTGGCATCTGTGATGAAGGAAGTAAACATGGAAAACTGTGGAACCCTACCAGATTTTGGAAATTTCAAAATAAGCGCAGAAGAAGAATACGACCGCTACAAAGGAGTAAAAGAACTCATGCCATACGCAAAGGGAGTAAGTGCCAAATCCCATGATTTTGATGCAGAAGGCTACGAGATCCATACCGATTATGACAAAATGATGAAAATTGTCAAAAAATCAGGATACAGGGGATATATTGGGATTGAGTATGAAGGGGGAGAATTTACTGAGGATGAGGGGATTATGCTTACTAAGAGGCTGTTGGAGAGGTATTTTTAGTTGATCGTTATTCATCTTTCGTTATTCGTCTTTCGTTATTCGTCATTCGTCTTTCGTTTTTAGTGCTTTTTATCTGAATATATTGGGATTTGGAACATCTCGGATCGCAGAGACGGCAGTTTCAAATCCCAATATATTCAGACAAACTCTTATTACTTATTACTACTCAAAAGCAGCATCAAAAGCAATATCAGAAGCCGGAAAGTCGACGTTACGAACGAATTCGCAGGCTTCAGCGGCACCGTGCTCACGGTCCATTCCGCTGTCTTCCCATTCAACCGATAATGGACCATTGTATTTGATGCGGTTCAGGGCTCTGATAATCTCTTCAAAATCGATGTTTCCATGACCAAGACTCCGGAAATCCCAATATCTCCTGCGATCCCCAAAATCAAGATGACCGCCAAAAACACCAGCTTCTGTTGGGAATGGCGACCAGCCCACATCCTTCATGTGAACATGGAAAATCTTTTCGGCAAATTTATAGATGAACTCTACATAGTCTACTCCCTGATATCCTAAATGACTGGGGTCATAATTGAAGCCAAAAGCAGAATGATTATTTATGGCAGTTAATGCTCTTTCAGCAGTAGCTATATCAAATGCTATTTCAGTAGGATGAACTTCAAGAGCAAATTTTATTCCCAAACTCTCATACTCATCCATTATCGGCTTGAATCTTCTTGCAAAATCTGCATAACCCTCTTCGATCATTTCAGGTGGAACAGGTGGAAATGAATAATTAAGGTGCCAGATAGAACTCCCGGTAAACCCATTAACTACATTCACTCCCAAGCGTTTTGCTGCTTCGGCAGTTTTAACCAATTCATCTGCAGCCCGCTTACTAATACCTTCAGCATCACCATCTTTCCATATGTAATCAGGCAGTATTGACTTGTGCCGGATATCAATAATATCACAAACAGCCTGTCCGACAAGATGAGAGGAAATAGCCCATGTATTTAATCCGTATTTCGAAAGAATCTCTCTCTTATTATCACAATAAGCCTGATCGGCTTTATCTACTTCGAAATGATCACCCCAACAGGCAAGCTCAAGCCCGTCGTAGCCAAAGTCTCTGGCCTTCTCACAAATAGTTTGAAAGGATAAATCAGCCCATTGTCCGGTAAAAAGTGTAACTGGTCGTACCATGATTGAATATTTTTGGTTTTACAGACCTATATCAGTCTGATAAGTCAAAATTAAAAAAAACTGCTAATTTTATGCGTTATTCTATCAAAGTAGATTAATCTAAACCAATTATTATGACCGAACAACAACACAATGCCAAAAGATTATTCCTGATGAGTTGCATAGCACTTGTCACTACTGCCATGACTTTCGCTATAAGGGCGAGTTTAGAAAACGTTTGGGGAGGCGAATTTAACCTCACAGCCACTCAAATGGCGATTGCAATTGGTACGGCTTTCTGGGGATTTACTCTTGCCCAGTTCATTGGAGGCCCCT
The DNA here is from genome assembly GCA_034658635.1 of Bacteroidota bacterium. Taxonomy (GTDB): domain Bacteria; phylum Bacteroidota; class Bacteroidia; order Bacteroidales; family UBA12481; genus JABHCC01. The sequence goes on from JAYEFL010000286.1 coordinate 57,438, forward strand.
TGGTAGATTTACTGGGAATGAAACGATTTATAAGAATTGCATTCTTCATGCATGCCATTGGAATAGTGCTCACTATTTTTGCAGGTGGTTTCTGGATCCTGTTTATCGGAACTTTGTTTATAGGTATAGGAAATGGTTCTATTGAAGCCGGATGTAACCCCCTTGTAGCAACAATTTTTCCAGATGCAAAAACGAAAATGCTGAACCGTTTTCATATCTGGTTCCCAGGGGGTATTGTAATTGGAGGTCTTGTTTCTTATCTTATTTTGGAGGTATTGGAATGGTCATGGCCAATTCTGGTAAGCACTCTTGTTATTCCAATGCTTGCTTATGGCGCTATTATGTGGGGACAAAAATTCCCAATCACAGAAAGGGTGAAAATGGGCGTATCCTACGGTGGCATGTGGAAAGCTATTTTTAAACCAGTATTCCTGATAATGCTTTTTGCAATGCTTTTGAGTGCGGCAACAGAACTAACCACCGGACAACGAATTTCATCCCTTTTGACAGAAACAGGAACCGCACCCATCCTTGTTTTAGCTTTTATTAATGGTATTATGGCTGTTGGGCGAGCATTTGCAGGACCTGTTGTACACCGTATCAATGCTACAGGTATGCTAATGTTTTCCGCCATTGTCAGTATGATAGGACTTTTAATGCTTAGCTACTTTAGCGGGGCAGGATTAACCTACCTTTCTGCTGCTGTTTTTGCCATTGGTGTATGCTTTTTCTGGCCCACTATGCTGGGTTTTGTATCAGAAAAAATGCCGGAAACAGGGGCACTCGGACTATCAATTTTCGGGGGGGCAGGAATGCTTTCAAACGTCCTCTTCTTGTTCATTTCCGGTAAATTTACGGATGCAGGAGCAAGCGGACAGGAAATCCTGAGATTAACTGCTATTCTGCCAGCAGTACTAATAATAATTTTCGCAGTTGTGTTTATTACTATGCGAAAGCAGGAAAATAAAGGTATTGCATAAAAAGAAATTAATCATGAAAAGACTAATATGGGGCATGATAGGAGGAGGCAAAGGAGCCTTTATCGGTGGAGCCCATCGCATCGCTGCCAAAATCGCCAACCGATACGAATTCGTTGGAGGGGTTTTTGACCTTGACTATGATTTATCAAAGGAGTTTGCCCTGGAAGAAGGCCTGGATCTCAAACGTGTTTATCCCGATATCAACACTTTCATTGAAGGGGAACTGGGAATGCCAGCCGGAGAAAGAATTCAGGTGGTCTCAATTGTTACTCCAAATTTTCTGCATTACGAGCATGCCAGAAAACTTCTGCTAAATGGCTTTCACGTAATCTGTGAGAAACCTGTAACAATGACTTCAGCAGAAGCTATGGATCTCCAGGAAATCGTTCTGGAGAAAGGCCTGGTCTTTGCCCTCACTCATACCTACACCGGATATCCCATGGTGAGGGAAATGAAGCGTAGAATTGAAGCTGGTGATATAGGTGATATTCAGCGCGTTGAAGCAAAATACCTTCAAGGATGGATCAATCCTATTATCCATGGAGGAGAAGCTAAATTGGCGACATGGCGGCTAGACCCGAAAATCTCCGGCATAAGTTCATGCCTGGGGGATATTGGAGTACACGCTTTCAACTTGATTGAATATACTACTGGCCTGGAAATTCAGGCAGTGCTATCTGCACTTAACAACCTGAAGGAAGACAATCCTTTGGACCTGGATGGAAATGTTCTGCTTCGATTCAAAGAAAACCTTACTGGCGTAATCCTGGTATCCCAAATCGCTACCGGTGAAGAAAATAATATCCGGATATCAGTATACGGATCCAAGGGCGGTTTTCATTGGGAACAGGAGAACCCAAATGAACTGAAAATGTTTCACGAAGGTGCACCCTATGAGATTATCAAACCAGGTTATGGATACCTGAGTGACTTTGCTCAGGAAAGTCATGTACTGCCTCCTGGTCATCCGGAAGGAATATATGAAGCTTTTGGGAACCTCTACAAGGGCGCTGCTAAAGCAATTCAAGGAGAACCCATCGTTCAAGGACAATTCCCTGGTATTGAGGAGGGTGTGAGAGGGATGCGCTTTATTGAATCAGCAGTACAATCCAATAAAGACGGAAACATCTGGATCGCGATATAAGATAAACCTGTCAGGTCTTCAGGCCTGACAGGTTTAAAAGACATTGAATGGAATTAAGTATCGTCATACCACTATACAATGAAGCTGATGGTGTTGAAGAACTGCTCAGCCGAACTGTCAGTGCCCTGATCCAGACCCATAAGGAATATGAAATTATTGTGGTTGACGATGGCAGTACAGATCAAACACTGCATTTGCTACTTGAACTGAGAGAAAAGAATCCACTCATCAAGGTGCTTCAACTCTCCAGAAACTTCGGACACCAGGCTGCATACACAGCTGGCATGCATCAAGCAAAAGGAAAGTTTATTGTATTAATTGATGGCGACTTGCAGGATCCACCTGAGCTAATTGTTGATATGTATAACAAAATATCAGGCCGGGATCTGGATGTTGTGTATGGAAAACGAATCAATTCTCCACAGTTGAGTCGCCGACCTATACTTGCAAGGTATTTTCACAAATTGTTTAAGAGATTATCCGGATTTCCCGATATGGATAATGTGGGAAATTTCAGTATCATGAACAGACGGGCACTTGATGCTATTCTTTCATTTAGTGAAAACGTACGTTATCTGCCAGGATTAAGACGACTTATTGGCTTTCAGCAAGGATTCATCGAATATGAGAGATTACCACGCTTTTCAGGTAAATCAAAAATGCGAATTTCTCAATTACTCTCGCTGAGCTCAGATGCAATTTTCTCTTTTTCAAAAGTCCCGATAAAAATCTGCCTGTATATGGGCATCATCGGGGTTGTAGTTTTTTTCCTTGCAGGAGTTTACACATTGATTGCTAAACTTGCCGGCTTCGCTTTGCTTGGTTGGTCATCAACTGTTCTTGCAATTTATTTCCTGGGTTCTATCCAATTAACCTTTATGGGTGTTATTGGTGAATACGTGTACCGTATCTATAAAGAAAGCCAGAAACGTCCCCTCTATTTCGTCAGAGAATTTCATCAGTAATCATGACGAGGTTAAAGTCAATATATGGCATGTTTACTGTCAGGGCTATATATTTGCTAACTATTGGTCTGATGCTATTTCTTCTGCTTTTTCTGAGTCTCAATGCCGGAATTTCCGGCGATGAACCAGTACACTATCAGCACTCAGAATATGTAAGCAATTATTTCTCTTCAGGAAAAACTGACCTGGCTGCAATTAATACACCTGATACCCATCTGAAATACTATGGTCAGGTTTTCGACAATATTTCATATTCCTTAAACTCACTGCTAAACACTTCTTCGCCCTATACGGTGAGGCATATTATGAATGCTTTAACCGGATTTTTACTGATTCTCTTTTCAAGCCTCATTGCTGTGGCTCTGAGGGGATATAGAACCGGAATATTGACGGCATTGCTGCTATTTCTTTCTCCCAGAATCCTGGGACATTCCCTGAACAACCTCAAAGACATCCCATTTGCCCTGGGATATATTATGACTATTTGGGGACTGGTGAAAAGCATGCAACTTTTTCCAAAAATCAGACTTGCTCCAATGCTGGCAATAGCTTTTGGATTTGGAATTGCATTTGGAACCAGGGCTGGAGGATTAATTCTGATTCCAATTGTTCTATTGTTTTCCTTCCTGAACTGGCTAAGTGTCACCAAGCTAAAAGAGTGGACACTGTTTAACTCATGGAGGCCGGGTATTAAATTATTTGGAGCTCTTATGTTGGCTATTGTCGTCGGATATACTCTGGGAGTACTATACTGGCCCTATGCACTTCTAGACCCCTTGAGAAATCCGCTTGAAGCCCTGAAAATGATGACTCACTACGAAGTCAGTATTAGGCAGGTTTTTAATGGCGAGTGGGTGTGGTCTGAAAAACTACCCTGGTATTATGGAGGTAAATGGATTCTAATTTCCAGTCCTGTCGCTATCCTGGCGGGATTTGTAATACATTTTATATTCGTCAAAGATACCTCAAAACAGATATCCTGGCCGGTCTTGAGCTTGCTATACTTCAGTTCTTTGTTTCCTTTGTTTTGGACAGTCATCAAAGATTCAAATTTATATGGGGGATGGAGACATTTACTCTTTATTTATCCGGTGATCTGCATAGTATCGGGGCTTGGCTGGGTATGGCTTTACAAACGCTTTTCTTCAATTCTAGGGAAAATTTTTCTGACTGCTCTAATAATGGTCGGTCTGACCGGTCCGGCTATCCACATAATCAAAAATCATCCTGTTGAATATGTATATTTTAATAAATTGGCTGGTGGAATTACAAAAGCTAATGGCAAATATGAGACGGATTATTATTTCCACGGTGTAAAAAAAGCCGTTTCCTGGCTGGAAAACGAGTTGAATGCCAGGGCATGTTTTGATTCAGTAATCGTCGCATCCAATTTTCCAATTGGAGACTACTACCGCGATAATCCTCCTCCTTTCAGCAACATATACATGAATTATTACATACGGGGAAAGTTCAATTGGGATTACGGGATTTTTTCCAGCACTTACATTGATCCGGCTCAGCTTAGAAACAACAACTGGCCTCCGGAAAATACTATATTTGAAGTTTGTGTTGACCAGGTACCCGTTTGTGTGGTGATTGAACGAAGAAACAAATACGATCTGGAAGGACTCAGTCAGTACAGGCAAAGTCGGTTTTCTGAAGCTGATAGTCTTTTTTCTTTAAGCCTGGAAACTGACCCTGACAATGAAACCGCCCTGTTGTATTTAGCCTGGACAAGAAAACACATGGGCTTACTCAATTCATCTGACTCTCTTGCGGATATTATCCTCAGGCGTCATCCACTATCAGACAATGCCCTGGATCTGAAAGCGCGAAATGCAATTTCTGCCGGAAACTATAATCAGGCTGAAAAAATACTCAACCAGCTTTTGATTCAGAATTATAAATTTCCTCCAGCCCATAAACAGAAGGAAATTCTAGAGAAAAAAAAGTAATTTCACCAACAGATTTTTGAATTAAAAAAGTATTTAATGGGTTTGCTCAGATGGATATCAAGGTCAGGGAGAAGAATTAAAAACTCCTGGAAATTCAAGGGAAATCATTTTCGTTTTGTTTTCTTTACCGGCCTTTTCACCGGAATTATTCTGCTACTATTTAGTTATCAGGCCCTTGAATACACCAGCACTGATGCTTCATGCGAGGCTTGTCATGTGCACCCCCACTCTACAAGTAGTTGGAAATTATCTTCACATTATGGGAATACTTCAGGAGTCGTGGTGCACTGTGTTGATTGCCATTTACCACCTGAAGGAATCCGTCATTATACCGAAAAAGCAAGAACAGGTATCAAAGATATTTGGGGATACGTTTTTAAAGATATTTCTGAAATAGACTGGGAGGCTAAATCTACAATAGAACATGCCAACAAGTACACTTACAACGAATCATGCCAGCATTGTCATCAGAATCTGTTTCAATTAGATCTGAGTCAAAAAGGAATCAATGCCCATCGTGAGTTTGAGCAAGTTCCTGAGGGCAAAACCTGTGTTCAATGCCACCTTGATGTTGGGCATTATGACCCCGACGCTATTCATGCAAAAAATCTCTCATTTGCAGATGAGGTGTATGAGTCTGAAAAAGAAGTGTATTCAAAACCAGCCATTGTTAATGAATTCAAAAATTTTACTGAATTTATTCCTAAATCCTCTGTCTCATTCGAAATGACAGCTATACCTGAGGGATTTTTCTCCTTCGGTAGTCCGGATGATGAAAAACTGAGAAATCCGGATGAAGGACCCCAAAGGCGAATCAAAATCAGCAAATTTTTTATGGGGCAGGTTGAGGTTAGCTGGAGTGAGTATATGGCTTTCTTCTCTCAAACTGGGGCAGAAGGAAAATCTGAAACATCTACATCAGGAAAAAACGGTAAAACAGATGCCATAACCGGAGCAACTCCTCCCTGGGGGGCACCCGATCAGGGATGGGGAAAAGGCACACGTCCGGCAATCACCATGACCCACCATGCGGCAACAGTATATTGTCAGTGGTTAACGCAGATAACCGGCAAGAAATATCGACTTCCTACAGAAGCAGAATGGGAATATGCTGCAAGGGCCGGATCAGAAGGACCATACTTTTTTGAAGGGAATGCAAAGGATTATACCAGCGATGGATTTTTCAAAAAGCTATTTGGGGCAGATACAAACGTGATTAACAGCTATGTGATATACCGAGAAAACTCTCCAAATAAAACTCAGGAGCCAATTGCATCGCTACCAAATGCATTCGGACTAATAAACATGCTGGGGAATGTGTCAGAATTTTGCTCTGACTGGTATAGTGCTGAAATATTCAACAACTATCCAACAGGAAATAAGGTGGCAGTGAATCCAAAAGGCCCGGCTACCGGTGAAGAACACGTTATCAGAGGAGGCTCGTTCCTGAGCGATGCCCGGGATGTAAGAATCACTTCAAGAGATTTCACTCAGTATAGTAATTGGGTAGTGACAGATCCGCAAATTCCTAAGAGTATCTGGTGGTATTCAGACTCGAGGCATGTTGGGTTTAGGGTGGTTTGTGAATGGGATGGAGAATGAGGGACTGGGAGAATGAAGACTTAGGAAATAGAAATTAGAACTTAAGGCTAGGATTTAAGAGTAGGGTAAGAAAAAATACGAAATAATATTATTGCTATGGATAGGGAAAAATCAGTAAGTCGTCGGAAATTTTTAGGACAGGCAGGAGCTATTGGGGCTGTTGGTACCTTGGGCATTAGTTCGGTTTTATCGGCTTGTTCATCAGATAAGAAGGGGAAAAACATTCCGGCTACGGATAAATTGGACCAGGCTCCCGATGGGAAGGTTTTGAAGGCGGGATTGGTTGGATGTGGTAACCGTGGAACTGGTGCAGCATTTAATTTTCTGGATGCTGGTCCTAATCTTGAATTGATTGCTTTAGCTGATGTTTTTGATGATCAATTACAACTTTGCAGGCAAAAACTGAAAAAGCAAAAGAATGTTGATATTCCTGATAATAAGTGCTTCACAGGATTTGATGGCTTCAAAAGACTGCTGGAAACTGATATTGACATTATTCTTTTAGCTACCCCGCCCCACTTTCGTCCGGAGCATTTGGAAGCTGCCGTAAGAGCGAAAAAGCATGTATTCATGGAAAAACCAGCAGCAGTTGATCCGGTTGGTATACGTTCTATCATCGGTTCTGCCAAAAAGGCTGAAGCAATTGGCTTAAGTATTGTTGGAGGTACCCAGCGACGACATGAAAGAAATTACCTTGAAACCTATCGTCAGGTTCAGATGGGAGGTATCGGAGAACCGGTTTCAGCAAATGCCTACTGGTTGCAAAACCACGTCTGGTACCGGAGTCGTCAGAAGGAATGGACCGACATGGAATATATGGTCAGAAACTGGAATAATTTCCGCTGGTTATGTGGTGATCACTTCCTCGATACTCATGTGCACAATATTGATATCATCAACTGGTTCACAGGCAAACAACCCATTTCTGCAATTGGAGGAGGTGCCAGACACCGCCGCTTAACTGGTGATCAGTGGGATTTCTTCAGCGTAGATTTCTATTTTGGAGAGGGTTTGCATTCACACTCTATGTCAAGACAAATCGATAATTGCGCCAATGCAACAGCCGAACACCTGATGGGGACAGAAGGCTATACGAACTGTAAGGATACCATATTTTATCCCGATGGAACCATTAAGTGGCAGTATGAATACCCAATAGATGCAAACGGAAATCCAACCAAAACAGTAAAGGTTTCTCCATACGTTCAGGAGCACATTGACCTGGTGGCATCTATCCGTAATCATGAGCCAATTAACGAAGCAGAACAGCTTGCCCTTTCAACCCTTACAGCAATTATGGGTCGTGAAGCTGCCTATACCGGCAAGTTGATAACCTGGGAGCAAATCAATAAGTCTACCATGAGAATGGGACCAACTGAGTATCTTATGGGCCCGGTTGATATGAAAATTGAAACTCCTGTTCCGGGTACTCCACACGGCGGAGCATAAACAATTTATATTTGGCAATCATAAAAATTGTTAAAAGGTATTGGCTTTCGTTTTAGTTCCGTAATTTTATTTTTCTGAATTTAATTGGAACTAAATCCTTTATCTATGAAAAAGTTATCTCTCTTTTTCCTGGCTGTATTTTCTTTTACTCTGATTTTTGGCCAAAAAGCCGATTTTAGAGCTGCCGAAAAATACACCTCATCTAATCTGAAAAAAGCGATAGGCAGCACCTCTGTCAGGCCTGTCTGGCTGAAAGACAGCGACAAGTACTGGTACTCCTACAAAACCGGCGACGGGGAATTGCACTGGTTTGTTGACCCTGCAAAGAAAACCCGTGTGCCACTCTTTGACAACTATTATGTTGCATCAGAGGTTAATCAACAGATTAACAAGATTCTGAATCACCTGCAACTGGGTTTGAAAAACCTCAAATTCAAAGACGATAACTCAGCATTCAACTTTGAGGTAGACAGCTTCAAGTTCGAATATGATATGAAAACAAAGGCGATCACCATTGTTGATACTTTGGATGCCAAGGCAAAAGCCAAGGAGCGTAAAGCAGATGCATGGAAAGGTTACAATAAAGATTCCACATGGATTGCATTTGCAAAAGATCGCAACCTCTATATAATGAAAGCTGATGATCCGGATAGTACTGAAATCCAGCTGACCACTGATGGAGAAAAGTATTATTCCTGGGGAGGAAAAGGCAAAGAAGAGGATGACACCACACAGGCTAAGAGAGAAAGAACATACGTCAGGTGGTTAGAGGGTGGAGAAAAATTCTATGTCACCAGAAGAGACTCCAGAAAAGTAAAAGACCTCTGGGTTCTTAATGTACTGAAAAAACCTCGTCCTGAATTGGAGACCTATAAGTACGCCATGCCGGGTGATGAATTTGTTCCGCAATCCGAACTATGGGTCTTTGATGTAAACAAAACAGAGGGATTGAAAATTGACGTCGACAAGTACAAAGATCAAACCTTCAGGGTTTATCCCCTTTATAAGGATGCAAAACAGATGTATGTAGTCAGAAAAGACCGTACTTGCGCTATTCAGGATGTTTGTATTGTCGACACTGAAACTGGTGAATTGAAAGAACTATTCTCTGAAACCGATGAACCATACTGGCATAGCAACTCAAGCCTTGCTGTTATCAATGATGGAAAAGACCTGATCTGGTGGTCGGAACGAACCGGCTGGGGACAGTATTATCTATATGATAATCAGGGGAATCTGAAGCATGCAATCACAAAAGGTAATTTTATTGCTGGTCGAATTACACAAATAGACACTTTAGGCGGAGTAATATATTTTAGTGGAGTAGGACGTGAAAAAGGCATTGATCCTTACTATTCCATGACCTACAAAGTTAAACTTGATGGTTCAGATATGCAGTTGTTAACTCCTGAAGATGCCACTCACAGAATCAGTATGTCGAAATCCAGTAAGTATTTTGTTGATACTTATTCAAGAGCAGATCTGGCTCCCAAATCAGTCTTACGCGATAGCAAAGGCAGACTTCTGATGGAATTAGAAGAAACTGATCTTCGTCGTTTGTACGAAACCGGCTGGCAGATGCCTGAGCGATTTACAGTTAAAGCAGTTGATGGCGTGACTAACCTTTATGGAGTAATGTGGAAGCCACTGAAGATGGAAGAAGGCCGTAAATATCCTGTTATCAACTATGTATACCCGGGTCCACAGGTAGAATCCTTCTCAATGCCATGGAGCGTAACCGGCCGTAATGGCATGTCTCTTGCTCAACTTGGCTTCGTTACCGTAGCTATGGGACACCGGGGTGGAAGTCCTTTGAGAAGTAAGTATTATCACACATATGGTTATG
>JAYEFL010000287.1:0-2174 GCA_034658635.1 Bacteroidota bacterium
CACTGAGTTTATCGAGGTGCCCTTGATGGGTAACCGATTTGTTCGGTAAAGGTACATTTGAAACTGAATATGGTTCTGTAGTAAAAAGATGACAATTCGAACGGCCTCCTCACAGGCAATTGAGTGCTAGCTAAAATAGTTTATACATAATAAGATAATATGTAACAAGCTTGAATATAAAAACCCTTATATTTATTATTTAACTGAAAAACAGTATAATATTTGGTTAATCCTTCACTCCGAACTATCTTTGAGCCGCCTGGTGTATCTAACAAGTATTTTTTTGCAGGAAAAGAAGCGGATTCCAGGTGATCGCTGGCCAAAGAGTAATTGATGGTCGATTAATTGTGGGGGAGAAAAATGGAGAAGTTATGACTAAGCGGCAACATCTCATAAGCAGTGAGTTAAATAAGACTCACGATACTTCAAATTTCCTGGAGCAGTTCCATGGGGCTGAGTGTTATGGTCTCTTAGGCCAAATAGGATTTCTCAGCGAAGAAAAGGTTCAGCTGATGTTGGATCATGGTAAGATATCGGATCGACGCAACAAAATGCTGGAAGCTTTAGAGAAGATCACCTATGCAAAGATTGCTGGTCTGGAAGGTAATTATGCTTTCGCCATCGAACTATATGAACAGGTTTTGGATAAAGTTAAGGTCTTAAATCAGGGCTCACAGCAAGAGAGTGCCCTGACCTTCTTTTACTACGAGTATTCTGGATTTTTGAAGCGGATTGGTGACAAAAGCGCTGCCTTGATGTATCTGGAGAGAGCTCAGAGTACTGCTAAATCCAATAGAATGAAGCAGATGATCATTTATCAATTCATGGTAAAGCAGAGTGGCTCCCTTAAAAAGTCTGCTTTAAGAAAATGGCTGCAAAGTATCGCCTATTTTAATAAGTATGGGATGACGGTCATGGAAACCCAGGCTCATTTTGATCTGGCTAAGTATTACATGGATCAGGATGAGATCAGTGAGGCATCTACCCATTTGGATCAAGCTCATGAGTTGGCTGCCACATCAGGATACCAGTATTTGCGTTGGAGCATCGAACTTTTAAGGGGTGATCTACTGGTAAACCAGAACCGTGAATCTGAAGCCATAGGCTACTTTGAAGAGTTGTTAAGGTCAACTGAGAATAATTATTTCAAGACCAGGATCCTTAATGAGCTGGCTGGTTTATATGAGCATGATGGACAGATAGAAAAAGCGCTTGAAACGGCGATGGCCAGTATGGAACTCAGTCAACGATTTTCCATTGTTGGGGAGTTAGCTAAAGCCAGTTTGAAGATCGGTGATTTATATCATCGTCAGAAAACTGATATTACCAAAGCTTTCTTCTATTTTCAACAGGGTTATGGCTCGGTCATGGAGTTAGCCAAACGGGGTGTGCCGATTGGTACAGAGCAGACCAAAGTCATTGACATGTATATCAGTTTCCTCGAAGAGCACTTTCCTGGAGACATAACTGAATCAGCCAATGAAGACCTGTTTGCTTTTTCGAAGGAGTTGAATTGGGTCAGGATTAAAGATCTCTTTCACTACAACTTGTTTCTATACCACTACATGAATACAGGAATTGGGAATAAAACGCTGAAGGCTTTAAAATTTCCGGCATCTTCCTTTTATTCAGCAACTGAGCGATTGAGGAGCCGGGGGGTCACCTTCCCGAATTTCCGCAGAAATGATGTTGAGATCCCTGCCGAGAATTATGTGGAAGGATTGCAACAATATTCACGGATGCACCGGGAAAAATCGTGGTTTGAGATCAACGAACAATTTGAAAAAGACATGCTGGCTTATCATTATAAGATCAACAGTTACAATAAGAAGTTACTGGCTAAGAATCTTGAGCTGGCCTACTCTGGAATTGTAAATCGGACCAAATATCTGACTTCCAGCAATAGCTGATCAACAGGTTAAAGTCACTCCAGGCGGTTGTTGTGTGTTCATGCAACAACTTTTCTTCAGAAGTCTCTCTAAAATAGTTGTAATTGACTGAGTATGAGGTGAATACACCTTAAGTGACCTATCCTGCATTATTCATAAATTATTGCCACGAAGACACTAAGTCACGAAAAGTATTAAAGTTATGAACAAGGTCATTTTAAACAGTATTATTTACATCTGTGAGTGATAATTTTTGATAAGCATATATTTTATTAAACTTTGTGT
>JAYEFL010000288.1:0-29968 GCA_034658635.1 Bacteroidota bacterium
AAAGTGTCCGGCAGGGTATGATGTACCTACAACTTACATCTTATGTATTTTCTGTTGAAGCTGTGATGCAGCATTTTGCATCATTAAATGGAGAGGATGTAGAAAAGTGGGGAGTTATCGGACTCATCCATGATCTTGATTATGAAAAATATCCGGAGGAGCATTGCACTATGACCCGCAAAATTCTGGAAGAAGAACAATGGCCTGAGGAATACATCCGGGCCGTTGTTAGTCACGGCTGGGGCATTTGTACCGATACGGAGCCACAACACTTCATGGAAAAGGTGTTGTATGCTACGGATGAACTAACCGGACTGGTAACTGCTGCTGTACTTGTTCGTCCCTCCAAATCGATTCTCGATCTGACGGTCAAATCGGTAAAAAAGAAATGGAAAATGAAGAATTTCGCTGCCGGAGCCAATCGGGAAGTTATTGCGAAGGGGGCAGTGATGATGGGGAAAGATTTGGATTATGTGATTCAGGAGACTATCACCGGCATGCAAGGGGTGGCGGAGGAGATTGGATTGGTGGGGGAGAAAGCATAAAAAAACCTGTCAGTCGGTTGACGAACAGGTTTCAGTGCACAGTTTTCAGATTTCCTATTTCAGATATACGCCGCTACCAATCAGGTAATCTTTTCCCGGGATTTCTTTTACGAAGGCTTTCTTTCGCTCCTCTGCGCCAGTTTGATAATTCTCCCAGTAATATTCATAAAACCCACCACCAGATTGGGCGGTTTCAATCAGGTCTTGTACCAGGAAATTACCTTTTGAGTCTTGAAAATCCCACTCGTATGTGCCCTGGAAGTCAGGATTCGGAGGTTGAACAACATTATATCCGCTATAATCAATCACGAAAAAATATCCACTTTGATTGTCGAAGAAACGGATGTTGCCCAGGAAAGCCCGCATCCAGTTTACTCCCTGAATAGAATCAGAAATATGATTTTCAAAAATTGCTCCAAGTCCCTTAGCCATAACAGTCACAGATTGAATAACTACTTGTTCATTGATTTCCTGTGCTGTTATAAATGGCTCATCATCAAGGTGATAAAACCCAGCGCCTACATACCATGATATTTCAGGAATAGCCTTAACGAAGCTGGTTTTCCTTTCTACTAGTCCTGTTGCCGGATTCTCATAATCGTATTCCAGGAACCCAAAACCCGTATACTTAGCCAAATTGATCATCTCAGCCACAATCTCTTTCCCAAAAGCATCTACCTGACCGATGGTTGAAGTACCTTCTATGTTCAGGTTAACTGGATGAGAAATATTAAAGCCGGAAAATGTTTCGGCAAAAATATATCCACTCTCATCATCCAAAAAACGAGCATTATGGGTAAAGTTCTGAATTATTGATGCCTGCTCAAGACTGTCTTTTTCGTACTGAGCAAATATCGAATTGAAACCGGTACCCAGATTAGTGACAATGGTTCTGGTAGTAGCTTTTAGTCCGTCATTCTGAGAATATTGAGCTTGTTGATCGATATCCTTCACGCATGAAGTAAGAATGATAACAGGCAAAGCTAAGATGAAAAATAATTTTCTTGATAACATGATAATAAGGTTGCAATTAGAAAGCTAAATGTACTAATATAAATCTCCAAACATGAAATATCCAACCATCAAAATTCCTTATTCTACAAGTATTTCAGGACAGATTTTGGTGTTTAAAAATAAAGCCTTATTTTTGCGTCCTCTTAAAAGGCTTCATTAGCTCAGTTGGTTAGAGCATCTGACTGTTAATCAGAGGGCCCCTGGTTCGAGTCCAGGATGAAGCGCAAAAGGGTCGATATATTATCGACCCTTTTTTCGTTTTAATGAATCATGTTTTACATTTATATTCTCTATTCCAAGTGTTCAGATAAGTATTATGTTGGTCATACGAATGATAGAGCTAGCTGAGCAACATTTCCCGGGGAGTATTGTTCTGAGTGTCAGTTAAATCCTAACATTGCTTCACCTTCCAGCAAGAGGTGCTTTCAGGAGTCGAAATTTCCACATAGCACATCAAGCTCGATAATATCACAATTAGTTTCCGCATTCTGTAAAGTAATTAATGAGCAGTTTCCGTAATGCGGAAACTTTATCGTATATTTGCAAAATGATAGTTATAGATACTACAACAGGTGAAAGCCATCAAGTAGAGATTGAACCTGTTGAAAATGGGGACTATCAAAGCTTAACCAAGAGAAGGTACTTCTTTGATTGGATCGAAGAAAAAGACTTGGAAATATATAAGTTAATGATTGTTGGCACAAGCGATATTCTCGGACTTGTTTCCTTAGAGCGAATTCCTGAAGAATGGAGAATCCATATAAGACTCCTGACTGTCTCAAAAGAGAATAAAGGTCGTGATAAGAAATATGAGAACATTGCAGGGAACCTGGTCACTTTTGTATCAAAAATAGCTGTTAAGGAGTATGCTGAGTTTGCCTGCGTATCGTTAAAACCAAAAGGAGTAATTACCCAGCATTATATAGATAAGTTTGGCATGAACATAACAGGTGTGACTTTGAGCGTTGAGATATTGGAAATAATGAGATTAATTTACACTTACGACCATGACTAGAAAGAAAATGAATAATAGTGAGATTGAAGGAGCTGAGTATGGCCTGGATTCAAGATATACCTCTAAGAAAGAGAAAGATGTTGACAGCAGAACATTGATGGAGGCTAGATTGGAGAGAATGAAAAATGTATCTCCTGATGATATCTTGAAAGCTAAATTATTACAATTGAAGCTCAAAATGGAGGAATACATTGAGAAGCCTGTTTATAAGGATCATAATTTTTTTACCGAATTCCTGTCCATATATATTGATACGATCTATAGCAGAAGAAACAATTTTGCTAAGGACATCGATATTACACCTGTGCGATTGAGTCAGGTATTGAATAACCATAGGGATCCTAAGGAGGAATTCATGTTGAGGTTGATGGTACATTCTGAAAAAACATATAAGAATATATGTCAATTTCATAAAAAGACCTGGTATCAGGTTTACTATCATGAGAAGATATGTGATACCATGTCGAGTCAAGATGAATGGAGGCCTGATGTAGAGAAGCATGTTAATAATAGCAAGTTAATCAAGGCTTAATATCACATGAAATAGAATTTATAGCAGGGTAAGAAGTATGAAGTTTAGTTTTTTCAGGGATGCTTCCATTTGCCCTTGCTTCTTCAATCCATTCAAGAATGTCAACAGCATTGACAAGCCGGGCTGCATTTGTTTTGTAAATTATATAACTGGTTTTGAGGCACTTCTGAGAGTTGCTGAAAAATAATTGACTTTAGATGGTAAGGTTTTTGCCCAAAGCGACATAGTGTTAATGGGAACCCGGGATTAATAGGGAACTCTCGACTGATGTGAAACTAACATTAATTACTATGAATTCAGACTGCAAAGATGACTGTTGTTCAATTACTCCTATCGGTTATTTGCTAAGAAAAGTGAAATTCAGATTGACTCGCTGGGTACAAGAAAAAACCTAGAACCGTACTCGTTAAAAAGCACTGTTTGGTTATCTAGTTCTTACTAGACATTCCGGACCAGAATATCTATTGTTGGCACAGTTCTTTCCTCACTGAGAAAACCTTAATATCTGCCGAACTCTAAAATTATTATTCATGAAAAGAATTGCTGTTTATTTCGCATTATTATGTTTTTCCTTCAGCTTGTGGACCCACGGCTAATCAAACAACTCAATAGTCTTTCCTTCTAATCTTGATCGTCATCGAGGAATAACTCTCCCTTCGTGCCCTGAACCTGAAGTACTCTCCTGTTTTTTAATGTGAATCCGCTCATGGTAAATGTGGCGGTTGCTCCGCATTCAAACTCCATTGCTACCACCTGGTGGTCTACAATGTCATTGTTGGAACGCCATACGCAGCGACCATAAGGACCATTTTTGATTTCCGCAAAATTGCTTTCAGGTATATGGCTCTGAGATACCATATTTGCGGGCCATTTGGTCAGATCTCCCTCTGTATATAGTTTTATGGCTGAGTACGGACATTGCGGCTCATAAGAACAATTATCAGTGCATCTGTTTGCACTGTCTTTTGGTGCCATTCCTCCCAGCTATTAAAAACAAAGTTATTCTTAAGATTAAATTTTTGAGCAAACTATTCTCTGGCTTCGGAACGAGTTTCTGCAATAGCCACAACTTTAGCCAACTTGCTATTATTATTATTATTAATATGAGTGGCCAAACTGGTCCCCCTGGTTCCAGCCCCAATAATTGCTATTTGCAGTACATTATCTATCATAGAGAGTTAAGAAAGGCATTACAGAAGAATAAACCAAGACTCTTTGCAAAAGCTTTGAAGAAAAACCACCCCTACAGCGACACGGCAGGCGTCACTTTTTGCGTCACCCTCGCGTCACTCTCGCGTCACTCCCGCGTCACTTTATCCAAAAAAAACTACCTTTAGCAACCCCCTCATGTAACTCTGTACCTGATGAAAATGTCTAAATCGTGCATCATACTACTCCTGATTCTTATTAGTCAGATTGCTGTAAGTCAGAACGCAAATTTCAAAAAGGCCGTAGAAAAGGAAGACCTGGTTATTGTGAATGAGGTTAACACTATTACAATATCCGGTGACAGGGCCGATTTTATGTGGTTTTTGATTGATAAGAAAATCACTATTAGGATTCAGTCTGAGGAGGGAGTTGAAAAGGGATCCAATTTTATCCTCCCTGAAGAATTTGATCCGAGCTATATCTCGCATTTTCCGAAGGAGCGTAATTATACCCATGTGTATTCAAAGATGAAAATTGACTATTTCAAGGGAACAATTACTGCAAATAATGGAGACACCTATGATGCTGAGATAAAGCAGGATGCAGAAGATCTTAAGATGCTTATGAATGATTTGGAGTATTACGGAAATTATAAAAAGTTTAAATATCAGATTACGAATCATAAAGCTGGTGATGAGCTGAGTGTTGAGTATCGCTATTTAATACCATATGACGGCAATTTCTCAAGATTGTCTTCTTTTAGAATATTCTTCCATGACGATGTTTTTAAGGAGAAGTATCAGCTTAACATTATCCATGATCCGGAATTAATGATGCAATATGACTTTCTGAATGATGCTGATCCGGATACTATTATCAATACCGAAACCCATATCAATTACCAATGGAACAGAGAGAACTTGTTTGGATGCATTGATGAGCCCGGTAGTCGTCCCTATCTGAGCTTACCCCATGTTGTTTTTTCTGCTAAGCCTTATGACTTTTATTACACTGTATCTAAGTCTTTTGAGCAGCGATTTATTCCGTTTTATACGCTCTTCGCACAGGAAAGAGAGGAGAAACATGCCGCTATTACACTGTCAGTAGTACAGGGAGTTAATACCAGGCAATACATTCAAATCAGAAATTTTATTAAAGAACAGACCAGAGGGATGGACGATGATACCCAGGGCTTTGATAAACTCAAAAAATTGCATCACACCATAGTCGACGAATTTGATTTTAGTGATGATGTTGACTATTTCACGAGAGAGGATATTCGTGACCCGAAAATTGGTGATCAGATCGGCAACAAAACACTCAGAGATTTGTGCAGAAATGATTTGTATCTGACCCTGTTGTTATCCTTAAAAATGAATTATTTTACCACCTACCTTTGTGATAACAGATCAGGGGTGATGAGCGAAGCATATTTTGCCCCTATGTATGATAACGACTTCCTGTATTCAGCATATATCTCTGATGATCATTTCACTTTTTTGTATCCGAAAAGAGCCCGCTTTGGATACTATACCGAGGAAATCCCATTTTATTTTGAAAATACCCGTGCCAGATTGGTTCATCTTAGTGATTATCTGAAAAAGGAGCTTAAAATTAATGAGGGTTTCAGGCAGTTTATCCTGCCACAAAGTAAGCTTAGCGATAATATACGTACAAGCAGAACTGCAGTAAAGATTAACCTGGATGATTTATCTGTCACTTTTGATACGCAGGTATTTTTATCAGGACAGTTTTCCACCATGACCAGGGGACTGTATCTGTATGATCATCACCACGAAAAAGTAAATGATTTATACAACATGAAAATCTGGGATCTGAATGAGCAGATAGAGCTTCTGGATAATGAAATTGAGGTCAAAACAAAAGAAGCTCCATTCACCACCCGGATTAAAGCCAGGTATAAGGCTGATAATCTGCTGACAAAGAGCGAAAGCTCCTACTCCCTTGATCTTGCAAATTGCTTTAATCATATTATCTATGAGAATTTCAGTATTGAAAACCGGCAAATGGATTTCTATCCGGATTTCTCCAATCGGGATTCCTACCTGTACTACATCCAGTTTGATAAAAACATCAAATTGATAAAGTCAATAGAATCAATCGAAATCAGCAACGAAGCAATGAATATGGTGATCGATATAGAGCAGGTGAGCCCTAATTCCATCAAGATTCAAAGCTATTTTGCCATTACAGGAAAGATAGAAATCGATAAAATGGATGTTCTGGAAGAGATTTATAATAAGCTGGAGGCACTGAATAAAAGTAATTTGGAGTTTAATTTAGAGTGATTGGTAAACGACCCGCGTCACGAATGGCGGTACGGGCCGCCACAAGGGTCGGCCCCTACCGCAACCTATATCCCGCCCGATATGGGTATTCGTCAAATTCCTCCCCGCCACCAATAACCCGTGGATCTTCAGATTCTTCTAACAGCGTAAATAGCTCTTCTTTTAATTCTGTGCGAACTGCATCATAATCAGGACTACCGGCTAAATTCACCAGCTGGAAAGGATCATTAAGCATATCGTACAATTCCTCTTGCGGACGTTGGGCAAACGACCAGTTGTAGTATTTGCAGTATTCAGGATCGTCTTTGAGGCTCATGAGATAAAACTTTGTTGGTCCTCCGTCACAGTCAGGGAAATTATTCATGGGATGTGATGCGCCTTCAGGAACTCCTGCCGGCCATCTTTCAGGGAAAAAGTTGTAAATGTATTGCCATTTCTCTGTGCGGATACTTCTGCATGGATAACCTGCAATGGAAGGAGCTCGTTGAGCCGGTGTGTGGCGCTCTTTTCCGAAGATGACCGATTCTCTGGAATCTGTTACCCAGCCGTCTTTTTTTGATTTTAGTATTGGAGAGAGAGAGGTTCCAGATAGTACTTCAGGAAGAGGAACTCCGGCTAATTCAAGAAAAGTGGGTGCAAAATCTGTGAAGGAAATAAAATCCCTGACTTCTCTGCCAGGATTCTTGATTTCACCCCATCTGATGGCGAGGGGAACCCGTACACCCATATCATACAGGTTGGATTTGCACCTGGGGAAAGGCATCCCATGATCTCCTGTCATCACAATTACTGTATTTTCTATTTCGCCTCTTTCTCGAAGCAGTTTGATAGCTTCTCCACAATCACGGTCGAATCGCTGAACTTCAAAATAATAGTCTGCTATATCTGATCGAATGATTTCTTCGTTGGGGTAAAAATCTGGTACCATTACCGCATCCAAATCCATCCCGGATTCCTCTCCGGAATTCAATTTGTATCCCCTGTGAGGGTCTGATGATCCCAGCCAAAAGCAGAATGGCTGATCATCAGGACGCTTATCCATAAAATCTTTAAAACCATCGAATTTTGGTCCGCCGGGATTTGTGTCAATATATCCGCCTGGTTCAAGTTTTCCCGGGCCCCAGCATTTGCGCCATCGTCCCACAAAATATCCAGCTTCCTCAAGAAGCAGGGGATACACCGGAATGCTTACATCCAGAGTTGAATGCAGGTTTGCTCCCTGTCCGAGTCTCCAATGATATTGTCCGGTTAATACGGCATTTCTGGATGGAGTGCATGAGGGGCTCGATACATAAGCATGTTCAAACAAAATACCTTCTGAGGCCAGCTGGTCAAAAGTTGGCGTTTGAACCACCGGATCACCATATGATCCTGCATGAGGCCATCCCCAGTCATCTGCCATACAAATCAGGAAGTTTGGCTGCGAGAATTCCTTCTTACAGGCCGATGAAAGGAACAGGAAAGATGTAATAAGGGAAATGTAGCTAATACGAAACAAGGAATAGGTTTTCATTTGGCTGGGTTTTATTTCGTGAAGTTAGTAATAGTTACGTTTGCCGGCCCCTACGTATCACTTTTTCACTACATAACATTTTTGCAAAGACATCTTGGAAAATCCTGTTTCTGTGAATGAGGGCGGCGTATGGGGCAAGAATGATTCATTTACTGTTGAATTGGGTTTTGACCTGCCTGTTGTAGGCGGAACAGTTTCTAGTGTCGGATTTGAGCCTGGCTATGGCTTTAGTTTTCCAACAGATGCTTTTTATCGTTTGTTTTTGTTTCATTGGCCATTTGGGGGATCATTTCTATGCGACCGTGAGCATGATGGGGGAGCCTCTGAATCTCCTCTGGATTATGAAATTGTTGGAAGTCAGGGTGAACGAATAGTTAAAGTGCAGTGGGAAAATGCAGGGTTCAGATGGGATATGGATTCTGTTAACTGGCAAGGAGCAGTAACACCAACATTCAGTGATTGGATCGACTTTCAATTTTGGTTTTACGAAGCAGATGGGAGAATTGAAATCCATTTTGGACCCCGGTCAATATTGAATCCTGACTCATATTTAGAGTTTAACAGAGGGCCATGGCCGATTTTCTGGATTAGAAATTATTGGATGGATTTGTACGGTGATCCTAATAACCCAAGTATCAATTGGTTTGATCCATGGGGATCATGGAACAGAGGAAGTTTTTCAGGTATTCCAAATGAAGGAACCGTGCTGATTTTTAATCCTGATTTTTTAGTGTCAACAGAGCCAATTGAAGCTTTTGAGGATGAAGTATCAGTACATTGGAGCAGGGCCACTCAGGAATTATTGTTTGATTTCAAAGATACAGGCGAATCCCGGGGCCAGGTAGCAATATATTCGATAACAGGACAAACCCTGTTCACAGGAGAGCTATCACAAAACCAAAGATGCATAAAAGTCGGACATTTGCCAGAAGGTATTCTGATAATCAAATTCATCGTTAACAACAGAATTATTACCAAACAGGTTCTAAATTCCGGGATTGAATAAGCACCCCAAAAACGTTCCACCACCTTCAGTATTTTATGGCGTCACGGTAGGCGTAACGTTCGCGTCACGTTCGCGTCACTTTTGCGTCACTTCCGCGTCACTTTTTACTACATTTGCCAAAAAGACACTTGTATGAAAATTCTCGGCATTGGTAACGCTCTGGTTGATGTTATTGTACCTCTTGATAATGATAATTTGTTAGAAAAATTGCAATTACCACGTGGTAGTATGCAGTTAATTTTTGACGACCGTCTTCCTGAAGTAGAAGCTGCGGTTGCAAATCTCGATTTAGAATTGGCATCAGGAGGATCTGCGGCTAATACTACTCATGGATTGGCAGCGCTGGGCCTTGAAACTGCATTTATTGGTTCAATATCCAGAGATAGTTATGGTAATTTCTTTGAAAAAGACCTGATCGCAAAAGGGATTCTACCCAAGTTAAGATATTCAGAAACCCCCACAGGCAGAGCCCATGCCTTTGTTAGTGCAGATTCTGAGAGAACATTTGGAACCTATTTGGGTGCGGCCCTGGAATTGGGTCCTGAGCATTTATCTCCTGAGATGTTTGGTGGCTATGATTGGCTTTATGTAGAGGGCTATCTTGTTCAAAACCACGCTCTTATAGAAATAGCTGTTAAGGTGGCCAAAGATGCCGGACTGAAAATTGCTCTTGATCTTGCCAGCTATAATGTGGTGGAGGATAATAAGGAGTTTTTGATTGACCTTCTGAAAAACTATGTAGATCTGGTTTTTGCAAATGAAGAGGAATCAAAAGCAATTTCAGATAAAGAGCCGGAAGAGGCTTTGAGATTGTTGTCAGACTGGTGCGAGGATGCTGTGGTGAAAGTTGGAAAAGATGGATCGCTGATTTTGTCTGATGGTGATATTCTGAAAGTTGATTCTGTTCAGGCTAAACCAATAGATACTTCAGGAGCTGGTGATCTGTATGCAGCTGGTTATCTGTATGGGAAATCTAAAGGATTGTCTGCCTACAAATGCGGACAAATTGGCTCAGTATTATCCGGCAAGGTTATTGAATTTTTTGGTCCTAAACTTCCTTTGTCTGCATGGGCTGATGTGTTGGCGAAGGTTAAACAAATTGAAGAGTATGGGGAGTAGATTGGGTAATTGGTATACTGGTGTATTGGTAATAGGTGTGCTGCTGGTTGGTTGTTCTTCTGACAAGGGGGATCCTGGTGCTTTGGTTTGCAGTTTTGAGGATGCTGATTCTGTTGAGCAGCTTAATGATGATTTATCACGTGAATTTGAAAAATTGCGTCCACAGGTCATTATGCCCGCTGATGGTTATCTTCAGTATCCTTATATGATTCCGGCTGGGTTTTATAAGCAGATGTGGGATTGGGATGGATTTTTTATCGGTAATCATCTGGCCAGTCTTGACCCTGAGAATGGCAAGTATCTGAAGTATTGGGCTCTTAATTTCCTAAATTCAATTGATGATGAGGGCTACATATCAGGTTGCATAACAACGAACGGACCCCGACCCATTTTCGGACGCTTTGCTGTTAAGCCTTTTTTGGCTCAGGGAGTATATTTTGCTTCAGAGAAGCTTGGGGATTATAGCTGGATGAGAGAGTATTATGTCTCGCTGAGAAAAGTCTTGATTAACAGAGAGAATTATCAAAGAGACAGGGAGACTGGCTTATTTTTCTGGGAGATTGCCATGCAATCGGGAGTTGATAATAATCCGGCAATGAATTATTATCAGGATGATGATCGTCAGTTTCTTTCATGTGATATAAATACATGGCAATACAGAGAGTACAGAGCTATGTCTGTGATTGCCTCTGAGCTTGGTGATGATAATGACGAAAGGTATTACCGGGCAATGGCCAATACCCTGAAGGCAAAAATTGAGAATTATTTGTGGTTTGAGGAGGATAAGAGTTTTTACAACATTGAGAGAGGGAGTCTGGAGCCTCAAAAGAGAGTGGTTTTTTCAAATTTCATTCCCCTTATTGAAAACTTTATAAATAAGCAAGATGGTTCTGAAATGATTGACAGGTATCTGTGGAATGAGGATCACATGCTGGCTCCATACGGACTACGAACCTTATCGAAATCAGATCCCGATTATAATAACAAGAATGTGATTGTACCTTTTTCAAATTGGCAGGGACCAGTATGGCCAATTGCAAATTATTTATATTCTGTGGCTCTTGTAAACTATGGATATGAAAAAGAGGCCAGACAGCTTGCTGTTCATAATGGAGTTATGCTTCTTGAAGATATCTATAAGTATGGCTCAATGCATGAAAACTATCATGCAGACACCGGAGTACCTTTAGCACCTACAGCAGAACAGTCTGAAAATGGGGTATTTACCGGCTTTGTTGGCTGGAATTTATTGTCGCAGAATATGTTAGAGGGTGCAGTGAACGGAAACTGGTTGAGGCTTAAGATTAGAAAAGCCCGTGCAGCTCAGCGTTAATTTTATCAATAACTAAATTAACATCTTCAGGGTTTCCGAGGAAATCCATTGAGTCTGCATCAACAACCAGCACTCTGCCATCATTATAAGTCTCGATCCAGCTTTCATATCTCTCATTCAATCGTTTGAGATAATCAAGGCGAATGGAACTTTCGTATTTCCTGCCTCTTCGTTGTATTTGATTGACAAGTGTTGGAACTGAAGCACGAAGATAAATAGTCAGATCAGGAGGCTGAATCAGGGAAACCATCAGATTAAAAAGGGAATAGTAATTTTCGAAATCACGTGTACTCATCAAGCCCATTGAGTGAAGGTTAGGGGCAAAAATATAGGCATCTTCATAAATAGTTCTGTCTTGAATTACGGTTTGTCCGGATTTCCTTATATCCAGGATTTGATTGAAGCGTGAATTCAGGAAATAAATTTGAAGATTAAATGACCATCTCTGCATGTCGCCATAAAAGTCATTCAAATAGGGATTGTCATCTACATCCTCAAAATGAGTATCCCAACTGAATTGTTTACCTAAAATTCTGGTTAGTGTGGTTTTACCCGACCCGATATTTCCTGCTACTGCGATATGCATATCTTAAAAATTTACAATTTCGGTATTCTCGAAAGTACGAATTATTTCCAATAAAGCAGACTGTCATTTTGAGAGATGAACAATAAGCCATCTTTGCCAATAAGCATGGAATTCGCTTTTACAGGAATACGCTTGATTATTTGTCCGAAAAGGTCAGCCACCAGAGCTTTTTCATCAGGAATAAGAAAAAAAAGTTGCTGTTTCCATTCGAGCATTTGAACCCAGGTTTCAGAAGAGTTTTCAATTTTGATTCTGACCGGAATTTCAATTTGTTTATCCAGGCTTTGGTTGAATTTTAACAACATTTGAGTGCTTTTGTCAAAGGCCCAAAATCCACCATTTTTTGAGGAACAGATCCCTGAAAGATCATGAATTCCCAGGAGATCTAAATTGAGAGGATTACCTATTTGAGACAGTTTATTATCAAGCCAGATAATTTGGTTGGATTCTTTAGAGAAAATCAATATTCGAAATTGATTACCGGGATCTGTCCATGTAATTTCACCCCCTCCCAGGTTTTGCCAGCTATAGAGAAATTCACCTTGTGCATTTGTTTTTTTCAACTCATGGGTGTTCCATGTATATTGATTTCCCATCAGATCTTTTCTTGTGATATCCTGTCCGCTCAAAGAGGAGCCGGAAATGATCACAAAAAGGATGATCAGATGTTGGTAAAGATTCATAGCCGGGAGTTTATTTCCAGTATTTCTTCAACAAATTTTCGCTCATTGGCCAGGCGTGGGATCTTATGCTGACCGCCCAGTTTACCTTTCTTTTTCAACCACAGATAAAAACAACCTTCTTTGATTACTACGATATCCGGACGATGAAGGGCAATGTCTCTGTACCGTTTGCCTTCGTAATCTGAGTTTGTAGCTTTGAGAGCATTATCTAATGATTCAGTGAAAAATTCCAGATTATCAGGCGCTGTGGAGAATTCAATCAGCCACTGATGTTTTCCAGCTTTTCCATTTTTCATAAAAACCGGGGCCGCAGTATATTCCCTGATTTCAGCACCTGTATTAGTGCAGGCTTTCCTGAGAGCTTTCTCAGCATTGTCAATGATGAGTTCCTCTCCAAAGGCATTCATGAAGTGACGGGTTCTTCCGGTAATCTGAATTTTATATGGTTTAAGGGAAGTGAATCTCACGGTGTCGCCGATTTTATACCTCCAGAGTCCTCCAAGAGTAGTGATAACCATTGCATAGTTTTTGTCGGTTTCCACTTCCGATAAAGGAATGGCCAAAGGATATTCCGAATCAAACTCTTCCTGAGCGAGAAACTCATAAAACACACCGTAATCGAGCATCAGAAGTAAATCTTTATATCTGGGGTCATCCTGTATCCCAAAAAATCCTTCTGAAGCATTATAGGTTTCCATATATACCATGGGATCTGAGATTCGTGCCTTAAATTGCTCGCGATAAGGATCGAAGCTAACCCCTCCATGGAAGAAGGTTTCAAGTTTTGGCCATACTTCTTTCAGATCACTTTTTCCGGTGATCTCCAGAATCTTATTCATGAGAACAAGCGTCCAGGAAGGTACCCCCGAAATATTTGTAACATTTTGCTGAGCGGTTACTTCGGCCATTTTTTCAATTTTCTCTTCCCATTCATCCATCAGCGCTATCGACAAATCAGGAGTTCGGAAAATATTGACCCAGGTTGGCATGTTTTGAAGCAGAACAGCAGAAAGGTCACCAAAGAATGCATCAGAATTGAAATTGGATATCTGATGAGACCCTCCGATTACCAGGCTTTTGCCTTTGAAAAGCGAAGCATCAGGATAATTGCTGTAGTATAGTGCAACAGTATCCTTTCCTCCCCGGAAATGGCAATCTTCCATATATTCTCTGGTGACAGGAATAAATTTGCTCTTGTCGCTTGTGGTGCCAGAAGATTTTGCAAACCATTTCACCTCTCCCGGAAACAAAATATCCGTTTGTCCGTCAAGCGCCTTTTGTATATATGGCTTGAGTCCGTCATAATCACGAACAGGGATTTGGTTTCTGAAATCACTATAAGAACTGATACTCTTGATGCCATGGTCAAGTCCGAATTGCGTGTCAATAGATTTACTCAGAATTCTTTCAAGTGTTTCTTCCTGAACTTCAATAGGATATTTCCTGAAAAAATCAATTTGATATTGTCTTTTAGTAATAAACCAGGATATGAGAGAGTTTATAATAGGCATACTTATGTCATTGAAAGGACTTCAAAAATACAAAAAAAATATCCCTACTTTTGAATGAATAACACTTAGCATTATGAATTGGCTTGATATTGTACTGGCATTATTATTACTCGGAGGAATAGTTTCCGGATTTAAGAACGGAATTATTGGAGAAGTTGCCTCTCTTGCTGCACTGATCCTTGGAATCTGGGGTTCGGTGAAGTTTTCATGGTGGACAGCTGAGCTTCTGACTGACTGGGGTGTGAAGAGTGATTACATGCACATTATCTCATTTGTTGTAACATTTGTCATTATCGTGGTAGTAATACAGATTATGGCTAAGTTCCTGAATAAATTGCTTGATACACTTGCTCTGGGATTTGTGAACCGTTTGGCCGGAATGGCAGTGGGAATTATTAAGGCTGCTCTGATTGTTTCAGTTATTCTTGTTGTTATTGACTCCCTTGATGAAAAAGGCATGGTAATAAAGGAGGAGGTGCGGGAAAAGTCTGTTTTTTATGAACCTCTTGCCAACTTAGTACCAGCCTTACTTCCCTTTTTGCATTTAGAGAACCTTCAAATGAACGAAAACGAGGACTGATTCCTATGATATCCTTATCTTTGCGAAAAATTTTTCAAAATGAGTTTTGTTGATGAATTGAAGTGGCGGGGCATGATACACGATATGATGCCCGGAACAGAAGAGCTGCTGAGTAAGGAAATGACCTCAGCGTATGTGGGTTATGACCCAACTTCAGACTCTCTGCATATAGGAAATCTGGCCAGCATAATGATGTTGAAGCACTTTCAGCTGGCAGGCCATAAGCCTTTTGCCCTGGTTGGCGGGGCTACCGGAATGATTGGAGATCCGTCAGGGAAATCTCAGGAAAGGAATTTGCTTGATGAGGAAACTCTGAGGCATAACCAGGCTGGTATTCAGGAGCAATTGGCTCGTTTTCTGGACTTTGACTCTGGGCTGCCTAATGCTGCTGTTATGGTGAATAATTACGATTGGATGAAAGAGTTTTCTTTTCTTGAGTTTATTCGCGATGTTGGGAAACATATTTCTGTAAATTACATGATGGCGAAAGACTCTGTTAAAAGCCGACTGGAAACAGGGATGTCATTCACGGAATTCAGTTATCAGCTGGTTCAGGGATTTGACTTTCTGCACCTATATAAGAATCACAATGTAAAACTCCAGATGGGTGGCTCAGATCAATGGGGTAATATTACCACAGGGTCTGAACTGATTCGTAGAAATGCCGGTGGTGAAGCCTTCGCACTTACTTGTCCGCTGATCAGAAAAGCAGATGGAGGGAAATTCGGAAAAACTGAGTCAGGTACTGTGTGGCTCGACAGAAAAAGAACATCTCCTTACAAATTCTATCAGTTCTGGCTGAATGCCACAGATGTTGACGCTGAAAACTATATCAGAATCTTTACCATTCTGGAAAAATCTGAAATTGACGAACTGATTACTCTTCACAAAGAGGCTCCTCATCAACGACTGTTACAGAAGAAGCTGGCAGAAGAGGTAACGGTTATGGTGCATAGTCGTGAAGATTATGATGCGGCAATTGAAGCATCTGGGATTTTGTTTGGAAAAGGAACTAAAGATTCTCTGTTGAATATGGATGAAGAAACATTCTTAGCCATATTTGAAGGTGTTCCTCAGTTTGATCTACCACTGTCAACTATTGAGGAAGGAATTTTGCTAATGGATCTTTTAGCCGTCGAAACACAGATATTTTCTTCAAAAGGAGAACTAAGGAGGTTGCTCAAAGGTGGTGGAGTAAGCCTGAATAAAGAAAAACTCAGTGATCCTGAGCTAATAGTTAAAAAGGATGCTCTGATCAATGGAAAATACCTGTTGGCTCAAAAGGGAAAAAAGAACTATTTTTTAATTACTCTAAAATAAATCTAATGGAGAATTATTTCAGCAATAAAAACATGATGGATCTGGTGCTCAAATGGAAAGTGCATCTCCTTATCATAGCCGTTTTGGCAGGTATTATAGCAATTGTATTTTCCTCTCCATATTTTATTCAACCAAAATATAAGTCGTTCGCGGTTGTTTACCCAGATAATCTAGGAGAGTATTCTGAGGAGAGTCAGACAGAACAAATGCTGGAAATTCTTAATTCAGGTGATATTCGCAACGATTTAATAGAAAAATTCAATCTGGATGTGCATTACGAAATAGACAAGAATTATAAGTATTACAAGACAGCCATTATAGGAAAATATTCAGATAATTTCACTTTTCGCAAAACAGAGAATGAGGCTGTTAAAATTGAGGTATTGGATACTGATCCTCAGATGGCTTCTGATCTGGTTGATGCAGTGATTGAAGCCTTTCATACAAAGGTTCGATATATGCATAATGCTAAGTATCAGGAAGATTTGGAAGTTCGGGAAAGAGAATTGAAGCGAGAAAAGAAATACCTTGATAGCCTGGTGAACAGGATGAGTGTGTTGGGAGAGGCGTATGGATTTGTGGATATTCGCACTCAGGCCGAAGGGATGTTTGCTGATATCAACTCCGGTAGGTTTTATAGTACCCGGGGGTCTGTTATTAATCCTGCATTAAAGAATTTTGGTAAATATGGTCCGGAGTTTTTGAAAATTTCAGAAATGATGGAACCAATGTTGAAAAGGTATGCCGAAATTCTAACAAAGCACAATGATGCTTTTCGTGAACTGAATAAGGAAATTACTTATACCAATATTGTGACCAATCCTTTTCCGGCCGATAAGAAGTTCTGGCCTAAGCGTTCGGTCATTGTTCTGATGTCTATAATTCTCACATTAATTCTGGCTCTCATTGTAATCGGTGTTATCGAGAATCGTTCATATTCTGAGTCCAAGTAGACTCCTGCAATCCCGTCTTATTAGGGTAAGTCTGGTTTACACGATCAGCCTGATCTATGTGATTGCTCTGGGGTATTTTATTTCAAAGGATAAAATGCACCTGGTGGCTATTCCGATCGGACTGCTGGTAGTAATTATTGCCTTGCAACGCCTTCAATTGATTTTCTGGATTACATTGTTTTTTGTTCCTCTTTCTTTACCACTGAAGGAACTTGTACCATCGCTTGAGTTCAACATGTTTCTGCCAACAGAGCCATTGCTTGCTGGCTTACTGTTGATCTTTATCATCCGCCTGGCTATTGATAAAGGTTTTGACAGGAGAATCATTAATCATCCGATCAGCCAGATTGTGATACTCCATTTATTCTGGATTTTAGTGACTACTGCCACCAGCACAATGCCGGAGGTTTCAATTAAATATTTCTTTTCGCGATTTTGGTTTATTGCAGTTTTCTTCTTTATGGCAATCAAGATAATGCAGGATCCTGGTAATATCCGCAAATTCATCTGGGTCTATCTGGTTCCTCTGGGTGCCATCATTATTGTTATTACGATTAAGCACGCGGGTTTGGGTTTGTTTGATCAGAAAGCTTCTAATCCGGCAGTGGATCCTTTCTTTAATGACCATACTCTATATGGGGCTATCATGACTCTCATGATTCCTGTGGCTTTTGGTTTTCTGATCAGATCTAAGTTATTCTGGTGGCAAAAGGTTGGGGTTTTTGTAGTTTTATCTTTGCTCCTGACAGGCTTGTTATTCTCATACAGCCGTGCTGCATGGCTTAGCCTGATTGGAGGAATGGGAGTGTTCTCTTTGGTTTTCTTTAGGATTCCGGGTAAGACTGTTTTACTCGGAGCAACAGCTCTGGTAATCGCATTTTTGCTTTTTGGCAAGACCCTTCTGATGAATATGGAACGAAATGACCAGGACAGCTCAGATAATCTGACAGAGCATGTTCAGTCTATGTCTAATATTACCACGGATGCATCAAATCTGGAAAGGCTCAACAGATGGTCTTGTGCACTGAGAATGTGGGCTGAGAAGCCATTTTTTGGCTTTGGACCAGGAACATATATGTTTCAGTATGCTCCATTTCAGAAGGATGCTCAGAAAACCATTATCAGTACAAATGCCGGTGACGGAGGAAATTCACACTCTGAGTATCTTGGGCCACTGAGTGAAATGGGTGTGTTTGGAGCCCTTATTATGTTGATTCTTGTAATTGTAAGTATACGTACCGGAATACGTGCATATCACCGGCTCAGAGATCCCGAGTTAAAAATGATTGCTATAAGTGTGACCATCGGACTGATCACCTATTATTTTCACGGGATTCTTAATAATTTCCTGGATACCGATAAGGCCTCTGCAGGGGTTTGGGGCTTTTTAGCAATTCTGGTGGTACTCGATCTGTATTCGCGAAAGCAAGAATCTTCTTAGTTAAGCGGTTTTCTTAATTTGGCCTTAAGCATTCCATCCTGCTTCTCAGGATTCTTCAATGGTTCTGCCCAGCATGAGTTCGAATACATCCTGTTTTTCACCACATTTTCGTAATGTCCTTCTTCTAATACTTCCATTTCCGGGAAATAGTCTTTTAGTAATGACCAGGGCAAGGACTGAGGTTCTGTAGTGGTTGGTTTTGCATGTATCTCAACCATTAACAAGAATAAGCCTCCCGGCTTCAGTACCCGATATATTTCCTTGCAGGTTTGCTGGAGGTCATTGACATGATCAAGATTATTAAAGGAGCAAACAAAGTCGAAATGATCATTTCCGAAAGGCATCTCTTCAGCATAGCCCTTGATATATTCCATCTGGTGTTTATCGGCTCCTATCTTCATGTAGCTGGCAGCCAGGGGATCCAGGCCAATTCGTTTGGCCGACTGATCGGCCCATTCAAGACTACCTTTGGGGCCGCATCCGATATCCAGAATTTTTTTGTTTTCGTAATCCTGCATGCTCAAAGAAAAGCCGCTTGTATAATAGTATTTATAATATTCATTATTCAAGCGGCCGCCTTCTTGTAATCTTCTGATTCTCCAAAAAAGGAGTTCACCGTATTCTTTGAGAATGGCGATTAAGGGAACGTTTTTTACTATCCGGGGACTCACGAATTAATCCTTAACGCGTTCCATGTAGCTGCTGTCGCGGGTATCAATTCTGATTTTGTCACCGGTATTAACAAACAAAGGAACCATAATCGTTGCCCCTGATTCAACTGTAGCCTGCTTAAGCGAACTTGATGAAGAAGTATCACCCCTTATACCAGGCTCAGTATAAGTAATTTCCATAATGACATTAATGGCTAATTCACAATATAGTGGTGTCTCTGTATCAGCATGAACAACAACCTCCACCGGCTCGCCTTCTTTGAGGAGGTCAATATTATTAATCAGGTCTTCAGAAAGACTGATTTGCTCATACGTTTCCAGGTGCATCATGTTGTAACCCATATCATCTTTGTACAGGAATTGATAAGGCCGACGCTCAATCCGGGTTTCCTGAATTTTATGTCCGGCTGAAAAAGTATTTTCAATAACCTTTCCTGTAGTGATGTTCTTAAGTTTGGTACGAACGAAGGCAGGTCCTTTACCGGGCTTTACATGCTGGAAAGAAACAACCGTTACCAGGTTTCCGTTAAATTCCATGCACATACCGTTGCGAATGTCTGAAGTTGAAGCCATGCTTATAGTTTGATTTTGACACAAAAATAGAGCATTTGGAGAGATATGCAATTAATCAGTAAAATCACCGCGATCCGGTTGATTCGGAATCACTTTATTCCGTGGAAGAGTGGCGATGAAATCTTTCAGATAAAAAGGTTCAAAATAGGCAGTATCTGCAAACTCTTTCTTTTTGAATTTTTCAAGAGCTAAAGTAGTCATGAAAACAGATGAAGATTCTATGTTCTTTATGAAACGGGCATTTGGGTGGGTGATAAGTGTCTCACACTTTTCTGCACCATTACCAAAGAAAAGAATTGTCTGATTATTGAGTTCGGATATGAAGCTTTCTTCAGTAATTATTTCTGCACGAACTTTGTCAAGTTCCTGCAGATTAGAATCATATAGTGCTGTGTAAACTTCCAGTCTTCTGGCATCCAGCATTGGTCGCAGCCAGGGAGATTGATCCCCTTTTTCACTAAGGCCAGGAAGGATTTCCTTGTACACCCGATTGGCCAGTATTTTAAGGGTATCAATAGGAAGAACTGGAATTCCAGCTCCATAAGCCAGACCTTTTGCAGTTGAGACTCCAATTCTCAGGCCTGTATATGAACCCGGACCAACACTAACTGAAATAGCATCAAGGTCTTTTATCCTGAGCTGAAGTTCCTGCAATGCTTCCTCGATAAAAACAGTGAGTAATTTTGAATGAGAATTAGGCTCGTTACTTTCTTTATGAGAGAGGATATCAAGATCCTGACTGACTGCAACAGAACAAATATGTGTAGCCGACTCAATATGAAGTATTTTTATGGGGTTCATCGAATCCATTTCCGATTTTAGTTTAGACTTATCTTGATCCCCCTGTAAAAATCGAGGATCATGGTGTTGAAAATGAAGTTATATCTGGCCTGAAGAAGCTCTGATTGTGCTCTGGTAAGATTGTTCTTAGCTTCTTTGTAATCCAGAGATGTTAACATGCCCACCGCAAATTTCTTGTCAGTGTACCTGAATGCTTCCTTCAGAGAGATTAATGATTTTTCGGTTGCATGGTACCTGTCAAGAGAGGCTCTGGCATCTGCATAAGCCTGTTGAATTTCTTTTCTGAGCTGATTGTGGGTTATTTCCAGTGAGTAATTACCATTCAATACTGCAAGCCGGGCATTTTTAACAGAAGTTATTGACCTCTGGTTATTAAATATTGGTATGCTCAAATAGAAACTCAAACTGCTTGTACTGGAGAATCCTGTCTGATCCTTGAAAGGCATAATGTTACCGCTTATCTGATCTCTGATCTGGTCTGAATATCCGGTACCCCAATAGGAATTCATGGAAAGTGAAGGACTCAAAAGGCCCTGTGCAAGGAGTAAGTCTTTTTCAAGACTCTGAACCATAAATTCTGCACTTTTTATTCTGGGAAGAAAACGGATGGAGGTCTCATAGATTTCATTTGCAGTTGGTTTGCTGAGATCCATCGGGATGTCAATCAGTTTGGGCCTGAGCACTGAAAAATTATCCGGATTCTTCAAATCAAGTAACTGCGACAGATCAAGAAGCGACAGTTCTAATTGGTTGAAGGTGGTAATTCTGTTCAATTCCTCTGAAGCAAGCTGAGCCTTTATTTCTAAAAGATTCCCCTGAGCTAAAGCCCCTGCTTTTACCAGTTGTGCGGTTTGTTCTACCTGCTGCTTAGATATCCCGAGCTGTTGTTCAGCAATCTCTAATAATTCCTGATTGAAGAGTATTTGCAGAAAATGCCGGGTAATACTCAGGGCAAGATTGTTTTTTGCATGCTCAAAATCAGCAAGGTTTTTCTTGAGATCAAGTTCGTTTTTTCTGATTGTATTGTAGGCCTGTAGTCCTTTGAAGAGTACTATTCCTGATGAGGCTGTAAAGGATGTGCCCTGAGAGTTTTGTGTTGTAAACTCATAGGTCAGGGGATCAACCGACCTGCCAAAGCGGAAGGTTTGACCAACTCCGGCATTAAGGTTTGGCAAAAGAGCGTGTTTTGACTGACTCAGGTTATTGCTAACCATGGATACTTGCAGCTCGTGCTGCTTTAACTGAATATTTTTCTCATAAGCATGAGAAATACACCTGTCAAGAGTCCAGCTATTCTGACCTGTGCTCAAAACAGGCAACAGAATAAAAGCAATCAGCAGGCAGGGGAGTTTTATGTTCATATATCCTGAAAACCAGATGTTAAATGACTAGTCTTTTCCAATAGTATTCTGAAATAATTTGAATATTCTCTTGTACTCATCTGTCCATGCATCCGGATCTGTAAAGCTGTGACTTTGAAGAGGATATACGGCTAGCTCCCAGTTGTCCTTGCCAAGATCTATTAATCTTTGAGATAATCTGACTATGTCTTGAAAGTGAACATTATTATCGAGCATGGCATGGCACATCAGTAAGTTACCCTGGAGACCTTCTGCAAAATTGATAGGTGAACTCATGGCATAAGCAATGCTGTCATTAACAGGAGTGTTGAGGATATTTGCAGTATATCCATGGTTGTAATGAGCCCAGTCTGTTACAGAACGAAGAGCAGCGCCTGATGCAAAAACATCTGCTTCATTGAACATCGCCATCAGGGTAATAAATCCACCATAAGATCCACCATATAATCCTATCCGATTGGCATCAATTCCATATTTCTGAACAAGGTATTTTGCTCCGTCAACCTGATCCGAGAGATCTTTCCCTCCCATCCAGCGATAAATCCCTGTTCTGCAATCACGACCGTATCCTGAACTTCCGCGATAGTCTATATCCAAAACCGTATATCCATTATCGGTCAGAATATTATGAAACATGTACTCATGGTAATATGTCGACCACCATTTATGTGCGTTTTGGAGATATCCTGCTCCATGCACAAATATGATTGCGGCTTTGTTTTTCACACCTGGTGCCGGTTGGTAGATACGGGCATATACCTCGGCGCCATCTTCAGCCTGAAAGTTGATAAATTCAGGGATACGCCAGTTGTATGATTTGAATTCATCACTTCTTCCATCAGTAATCTGAATAGCATCTGCCCCGGGTTTGTTCGCCTGGAAATACAGCTCTGGTGGTTGATTTGCAAAAGAGTAAGTTATGGCCAGGTATTTTTCATCAGGAGAAAGAGAAACGTTATTGCTGCCAGGCATACTGGTGATTTGCACTCTGTTGCCTCCGTCAATTGGCATACGATAAAAATGTCTTTCACCCGGATGTACTTCGTTGGATGAGAAATACCAGAATTTCTTATTGGCCGAAAAATAGGGACCATAGACTTCGAAATCTCCGGAAGTCAGTGCTTTCTTCTCGCCAGATTCAACATTTACGGTGTACAGATGACTGTAACCAGACTCCTCTGATTGAAACCATATTCTTTTTTGATCGGGCATCCATCCAACAGATCCTCCATAGCCTATTCCTGGTCCTGAAATCCAGGCTTCATCATGCTGATGATCAAGAACCATAGTTTTTCCACCCGCTAAGTCCAGAAGGAAAATCCACCGATCTTTATTATCACGGGAACGGGCAGTCATAACACCAAATACTCCATCCTCAGACCAGTATGGTCCGGAAAGATAAACCTCTTTTGGATTGTCATATTTGAGTTCTCTGCCAGGGTATTCTGCGTAGTATTCAGGTGCATCAAAAATCCCCGGCAGGCCAGAGAGATCAAGATAATAAACTGAATCAGATTTGAGATCTATGATTCCCATCTTCATTTCCCCGGGAAGATTTCCAACCTTGGATCTGGTATTCCGCATTTCTGTATACCCTGATTTAGTTACGTAATCCGGCATTTTAGTGCCTTTGGACTTAATTTCTGCCGACTTTGAAAGGGTAAAGGATACAAACTGATTATCAGGACTCAGTTTTGCGTTATAAACAGAATAGCCGTCTAAATAAAATGCTGCTGGTCCACCGCTTCTCCCTCGTCCCATTCCTGATGAGAAACCATACATTCCTGACGGATACCGACTTCTTGTCTTGCTGAGTTTAGAGAAAAGCTGCTTTTGCTGATCAACAAGCCATTGATCCTGTTCACTTATTTCCTCCTTTTCGGGGCGAACATTTTCAGAGCGATCCTTTTGGAAGTTTGTCAATTGTAATAGCTGTCCGGTTTTCCGGTCCCAGGTGAATAGATTCTGTGAAACAGTAAAAACAATCTTTGCTTCATCAAAAGAAAACTGAGGAGATACTATGCGCTCTGTTGTGCTGTATATCAGCAAAGTATCTCCTTTTTTGAGGTCAATTAGTTCAATCCCATGTCTTCCGTTGACCAATTTAAGTGTTTTGTTTCTGGAAAAAGTTCCTCTGTCAGGCCTTGACTGACTGATTACTTTCGCTTCAATTCTTTGTGGCGAAAGGTTTTTCGGACTAATCTGATAGGCTGAGTCTGTTTTAGCACCTCCGGTATTCCAATAGAAAAAGAGCTTGTTGCTGTCTTCAGACCATTGTATACTGCGGGGTGAGTGACCAATATAATTTTCAGCCATTATCTCTTTTATACTCAGGCTGGATTTGTTCTCAGTTTGAGATTTAGCATGCTGGCTTAATCCCAAAATGAAGAGTACTGTCAATAAGTGAAAACGGAACGTGAGTGTCATGAAATTATATTTTAGTAAACACCGAAGTTATGAAAATTAGGATGAGCTTCTTACCTTGGTGGACTGAGAATACTTAAAACCGAAAAGAATATGAAAAAACTGCTTTATCTGGTAGTTTTCTTTGCCTTGTCTTTGCAGACCTGGGGTCAGGAAATGAATTCTGAATGGGATATAATTGATCAACGTAATGTTCCTGAGTGGTTTGCAGAAGCCAAGTTTGGGATATTCATTCATTGGGGAGTATATTCAGTGCCTGCTTACCGGGCTGTTTCGAATAAGCTATACGCATCTTATGCAGAATGGTATTATGCCAGAGTTATGTTTGATTCTGTTAATGGAGGTGCGTTATTTCATCAGAGTCACTATGGAAAGGACTTTGATTATCATGATTTTGCACACCAATTCAAGGCTGAGCTTTTCTCGCCGGACGAATGGGCTCGTATGTTTAAAAATTCCGGAGCAAAATATGTGGTTTTGACTTCAAAGCATCATGATGGTTTTTGTCTTTGGCCTGCAAGTCATACGGCAAAGAAAAACTGGAATTCTATGGATGTTGGCCCTCAAAGAGATCTCGTGGGTGATCTGACTGATGCTGTCAGGAATCAGGGACTGAAGATGGGACTATATTATTCTCTGATTGAATGGGAGTCATCCCCAACAGGCAGACAATCAACTGGTTGGTGGCTTCCTGAGGAGGTCAATGAAAAATACCGTTTGCCTGAAGAGTTATATGTGCAAATGGCAAATCAACAGCTCCGTGAAATTGTTATGAAATATGAACCATCCCTTTTGTTTTCAGATGGAGGAGAATGGGACGGTTCAGCTGAATATTGGGGAACAAAAGTATTTTTAAACTGGTTGTATACCGAAAGCCCTGTGAAGAATGAAGTGGTGGTTAATGATCGTTGGTGTAAGGAATGTCCGGGAGAGCATGGTGATTATTATAGTAGTGAATATCAGGATGCTGCTGGTCTGGGGATGAGTCATCCATGGGAAGAAAGCCGGGGGATAGGTGGCTCTTATGGATTTAACAGAGCAGAAAATCTAAAGGATTATAATACCAGTACACAACTAATTCATGAACTAATTGATATCGTTAGCAGAGGAGGAAATCTTTTGCTGAATGTGGGTCCAACCGCCGATGGACGAATTCCGGTTATTATGCAGGAACGCCTGGCAGATATTGGCGACTGGCTTTCAATAAACGGAGAAGCTATCTATGGCAGCAATGTTTTTACTGCCGGTAGATCGGGAAATAAAATGGTACGTTTTACGCAAAAAGGAGATGCTGTTTTCGCGATATGTCTTGAGTGGCCAGGAAAGTATCTGACATTGGATGGCTTCTCAGAAATGAATAGTACCAGTGTTGAATTACTGGGAATAGAGGGAGACCTGATTTTTTCGAGCAATGAAAGCCGTATTCTGATTCAGACTCCTGAGCTTAATCCTGGAAATAATCCCAGTTCTCATGCCTGGGTGTTTAAAATTACATTTGGACAACAGTAAAGAAGAGTGTAAATTTGACACTTAAACTGAAATCTATGCATCAGTATTACCAGAAGGAAGACAGCCAATTAGTTGCGGTTGACTGTATTATTTTTGGCTTTGACAAGGGCTTGTTGAGGCTTTTATTGCTTAAAAGAAACCTTGAACCCGGATCAGGAACATGGTCTTTGGCCGGGGGATTTCTCAAGCGTAAGGAAAGTCTCATTGAAGCTGCCAGCCGTGTATTATGTAATCTGACTGGTTTAAAGAATGTTTTCCTGCAGCAGTTATACACTTATGGAGATCCTGGAAGAGATCCGGGTGGGCGTGTGGTTTCAGTTGTTTACTTTGCCCTGTTAAAGGTTGAGGATTATAACAAGGATTTGCTAATTGAAAATGGTGCACATTGGCGACCCATCGAGAATGTGCCTGAATTGCTTTTTGACCATGGAGAAATGGTTGAAAAGGCATTGTACAGACTCAGGCTCGTGGCAAAAAGCCAGCCTATAGGTTTTGAACTCCTTCCGACAAAATTCACTTTACCCCAGCTTCAAAGTCTGTATGAAGCCATCTACCAAAAAGAACTTGACAAACGGAATTTTCGAAAGAAAATATTGTCTATGGGTTTGTTGGATAAACTGAATGAAAAGGATAAAACTTCATCGAAGAAAGGAGCCTTTCTCTATATGTTCAACCAACAAAAATATGAAGAATTGCTAGCTAAAGGTTTTTATTTCAGTTTAGACATTTAAAAGGAAATACAGACATGATAAAAGCAGATGTTTTCAAGGCAAACCTTGATCTGGTGAATGAAGGTCTGGTAAAACTTACCTGGGGAAATGCCAGTGCGCTTGATCGGAGAAATGGCATCCTTTATATCAAGCCCAGTGGTGTGGATTATTCAGTAATGACTGTTAATGATATGGTGGAAGTTGATCTGGAAACCGGCAAGTCATCTGGTCAGTTCAATCCATCGTCTGATACAGCCATCCATCTGCATTTGTACCGTGAATTCCCTGAGATTGGGGGTATCGTTCATACTCATTCCTCCTGGGCTACCTCCTGGGCTCAGGCCTGTCGTGAAATCCCCTGCCTGGGTACTACTCATGCAGATCTTTTTTATGCTTCGGTACCTGTCACCAGAGTTCTGACAAAGGAAGAAATAGAAGGCGATTACGAAGAGAATACCGGAAAACTTATTGCCGAATATTTTCAGGGTGCTAACTATCTGAAACAGCCTGGAATCCTGGTTGCAGAACACGGGCCTTTTTGCTGGGGCAAAACGGTTCAGGAAGCAGTAATGCATGCCATTGCGTTAGAGGAAATTGCAAAAATAGCCTTCCACACAATCATGCTGGGAAAAGAGAGGCCGATTCAACAGGTTTTGCTAGACAAACATTATAAACGGAAACATGGTTCAGGTGCATATTATGGTCAACAATAAAATAATTGTAAAATGAAAAAATTGAAGTTCTATTTTTTTCTGCCTTTTCTGGCAGGAGTATTTTCTGCTTGTCAGACAGAGAAGGTAGTTGAAGGCGATTATCCGATTCAGCCAGTGGCCTTTAATCAGGTGGATCTTAATGATGATTTTTGGGCTCCAAGAATTCGATTAAATCATACACTTACTATACCCTATGCATTTGATCAGAGTGAGCAAACAGGAAGAATCAAGAATTTTGAAATTGCAGCAGGGTGGGAAGAAGGTTCTTTCTGCTCCATTTATCCTTTTGATGATTCTGATGTGTTTAAAATCATGGAGGGAGCATCCTATTCCTTACAAATGATCCCCGATCCGGAACTCGAGAAATACCTTGATGAGCTGATTGAAAAGGTTGGCGCTGCTCAGGAAGAGGATGGCTATTTGTATACTAACCGTACCATAATGGGTGACAGTGCACATGAATGGGCAGGCAGTCGGCGATGGGAACTGACTCATATCCTGAGTCATGAACTATATAATCTTGGACATATGTACGAGGCAGGAGTTGCACACTACCTGGCTACGGGCAAAACGAGTTTCCTGGATATATGTACAAAAAGTGCTGATTTGCTGGTAAGAGACTTTGGTTGGGATAAGGAAGAAAACTATCCCGGTCATCAGGAGGTTGAAATGGGTTTGGCAAAGCTATATCGTGTAACTAAAAAGCCAGAGTACCTTGAGCTTGCCAAATTCTTTCTGGATGTGCGTGGTGGTGGAGATGAGTATTCACAATCTCATAAAAAGGTTACTGAGCAGAATGAGGCTGTCGGACATGCGGTGCGTGCCAACTACATGTATACAGGAATGGCAGATGTTGCAGCATTAACAGGTGATCAGGAATACATTGATGCTATCGGCAGGATTTGGGGAAATGTGGTGACCAAGAAATTATACATTACAGGCGGTGTTGGTGCTCTTGGTCATGGTGAAGCCTATGGCGACAATTATGAGCTTCCTAATATGAGTGCCTATTGCGAAACCTGTGCAGCCATTGCTAATGTATTCTGGAATCATCGTATGTTCCTGATGCATGGAGAGGCTAAATATTTGAATGTTCTTGAGCGTAGTTTGTATAATGGAGTGTTAAGTGGTCTGGGACTTAGTGGTGATCGATTTTTCTATCCTAATCCATTGAAATCCAATGGGCAACATGAAAGAAGCCCTTGGTTTGGCTGTGCCTGTTGTCCAAGTAATCTAACCCGGTT
The DNA here is from genome assembly GCA_034658635.1 of Bacteroidota bacterium. Lineage (GTDB taxonomy): Bacteria > Bacteroidota > Bacteroidia > Bacteroidales > UBA12481 > JABHCC01. Next base: position 28,616 of record JAYEFL010000288.1, read on the forward strand.
TTTGCCTTCTATTCCCGGATATATGTACGCAATAAAGGGCAATAAATTGTTTATGAATCTCTATGCAGAAAGTTCAACTTCGGTTGATATAGCTGGTAATCAGATAGGAATCAAACAGGAAACCAATTATCCATGGGAAGGCCAGGTCAAAGTTCATGTGGATCCTGATAGTCCGACAAAAATGAGTCTTATGTTCAGAATCCCCGGATGGACAGGTGATGAGGTTGTTCCAAGTGACCTCTATACTTATCTTGACCAGCCTTCTACAGCCGTTAAGATTTTTGTCAACGGGAAAGAATCCAAAATAGAATTAGTAAAAGGTTTTGCCCAGGTGAACAGAAAATGGAAGGCCGGTGATGAAGTTGTTCTGGAGTTCCCCATGGATGTTAAGCGGGTGAGAGCTAATGAATTGGTTGAGGCTGATCGTGGCCAGGTTTCTATTGAGCGCGGACCATTGGTTTATTGTCTTGAGTGGCCTGATCAGAAAGAGCAAAAAGTTCTTCATATGGCACTGAGCGAAAATCCTGATTTCACTTATACATTTAATCCTGATTTGTTGAATGGAGTTGGAGTTATCAAAGCGAATGGATATTCATTAAGGGCTACCCTGGATGGAAATGTGGATAAAACCAGTACAGAGCTTGTAGCCATACCATATTACAGCTGGGCAAATCGTGGTCGGGGAGAGATGACTGTCTGGATTCCGGAAGAATATTCTACAGGTAGCCAGGAATAGATTGCTGATTGAAATGTATCTTTTTATACTGTAAATGCGTTAAAGTCTTGCGTAGATGGGAGTTTTTTGCAAATAAGTGAGTTGCATTTTTGGATAGTTCAGATCAGTTTATAACTTTACCACTCCTGTTTTCGGGATGGTGATGTCTATAATTTAATCTATTATATAATTTAATCTGTTTGCGTATGAAAAAATTTACTCTTCTGCTTGCTTTTCTGGGATTGATGGTATTCTCATCAAATGCCCAGACTAATTCCCTTAAAGGGAATGGTGAAGTGTTTTATAGCACTACTTTTGACTGGGGAAATCCTGACGATGAAAAAGGATGGACAGCCCCTGAAGGATTCTACTTTGAAGACCGTGTTGACAACGGTTATAACTGGCATTGGTGGCCCTATGACAGTTTGGTTGCAGAGTGGACAAAGGAGCCTCCATTCGAGTCAACTACTCATGACGACGGATACCTTTGCTTGTTCGCTAACCTGTATAACAACTATCTGGACCCGAGAATCGGATTAGATAATTCTGTTGTATTTCCGACACTGGATTGTAGCGCACATAGTTCTGTAGTGATTCGTTTTGAAACCAGTTTCATGAATTACTCAGCAGGTGTTCAG
>JAYEFL010000289.1:0-2164 GCA_034658635.1 Bacteroidota bacterium
GATCGCAGGCATAAGTGATAAAGGATATTACACTGTTGATACTGCCGACAAGGTCAATGAAATGATTTCCCGGTTTCTCCTGGAAAAGGACTTTGAAAGCTATGTCATGAACATTGAAAACTACGAATAATGATCCGGTAAGTCAAAAAGTCTTCACTTCTGCAATCACCAAAGACTCCGAACGTTATCATAGGTAAGAATTCTTTCATCTTTAGTCAGTATTGTTGCATTTTCCTCTCGTGCTGTTGCAACAATAATCTGGTCGGCCGGATCACTATGGAAAGGCTGAGGTAGCACTGTTGAACGGTATGCTAAAACAGGAGAGAGAGCGATTAGCCTGAACTTTGGCATATCAAGAGCACTATTTATCCACTCCTCAGAGTCGCAAGAAATACCAATTTTCTTTTTTTCAAGGAGTTTACTGAATTCCCATGGAGAAATCGCAGACAAAAGAATCTCATCATAACTATTCGTACTTTCGATTATTTTTTTGACCTTTTGTGATAGTTTTTTGGGATTCATGCGCCACCAAATCCAGGTATGTGTATCCAGCATGTATTTCATTTGCATGCATCCCACATTTCTTCACCTAAAGGTGAAACAATATCATTTTCAAAAACAAGGGCATCGGCAAGCTTGCCTGGCGTGTGATTCGAAACAGAATTTCGATATGGAATTATTTGTGCAAGTGGCTTACCTCTTTTTGTGATAATAATAATCTCTTTTGTTTTAGCAACTTGATCAAGAATTTTCAACGCATGTGACTTGAATTGGCTTATTCCCATGGTTTGCATATAATCACCTCCCTTTGACCCTTCAGCCCCGCATCATGACCATGCCCCCGAAATTGATTCGGGTTCTTCGTTGTTGGCATCCTTATGTCCACAAAAACTTTCTGATATCAATCAGTCTGTGAAGATTTCGCTGGTCTTCCTCTTCCCACTTCAGTTCAAGTTTCCAGGATTTTTTCAGAGCTTGATAGTACCTGGCATATTTCTTCCGGTCAGGCTCAACCATTCTGCACATATCTGATTCCGGTATCTTCTCTAACTTGAGCGGAGGATGCTTTATTCTCTTGTCATCAAGTGGATCTTTCCTGGTCTTACGCTCTTTCTTCCACCACTTATATAAAAGTTGGATTTCCTTCCATGCTTTGCTATGTAATTCGTCAGCTTGCCAATCAATAATTTTGTCAGGCTTCTCTTGCTCAACGAAGTCAACAAGCAACTGAAAGGATGCATGCATCAGAATTTCATCTTTATCATGCCAACCTTTCTCTAACGAATGAATCTTTAAGTATTTCATTTCACCTCAATAAGCCAAATACATGTCAATTTATTTCGCAAAACCTCCGGGTAACCCCAAGCTCAGCAGCAGCTCTAACTGTCGGATGAAGCATCAGGTTGGCCGATGTATTCAGTAATCAGGCCGGCATTCTTTGCGGCCTTTAACTGTCTTCTATCGGCAGTGACAAAAAGTTCTGTCTGCCATTCCAATGCGCAGGCAACATGTAGGGAATCCATTGCGCGCAGGACATTTGCCTCAAGGAGTTTTACTGAACGAGAAATTACAGATGGAGTTACCTGAAGCATTGTTGCATCGTGAATATCATTCATCAATTGTTTTTTCGCCTTGCGATAATAGTGTGGCGATAAGATTTGTTCCAACAATCTTCGGTTCAGCCCGGAAATGATTTCAGGCACCAAAATAACGCAGAGAGCCAACTGTGAAGCATCCTGCAGAAGTTGATCGACAATCTCACTGCCATCTTCAAGCACATATCTTTTGGCAAACGCGGAAGAATCAACCAGAAGTTTCATAATTCAGACTCACGCTCCTCTAAAATAGCTGATGACAGGTCGCTTCCCTGTATTTGCAAATGAATACCCGGTCGTTTCCAGGAGGGTGTCCGTTGGGACCGGTCGGAGAATGGAACGACTTCTGCAATAGGCTTCCCACGTCGCAAAAGCACAATTGTCTCACCGTGCTCAACATCAGTTATCAAACTGGATGCCTTTTTCCTGAAATCTGTGAATGTAATTGTTTTCATATAATTAGTGTCTGACCGAAAAGTGGCAACATTCCTTTAAAGTCCCCCTTTAGTAAAGGGGGATTTAGGGGGATTTCAATGGGTTATGAAAATCCCCCCCGACCCCCCTTTACA
>JAYEFL010000290.1:0-2145 GCA_034658635.1 Bacteroidota bacterium
AGGAGCTGTAGCATTGGGCATTAGTTCAACAGGAAGATTTTGAAAGGAAATATAACCTAACATTGTCAGACCCATAAAAAACATCCCAATAAGGGTTTTCCGATGTATTACCGCATTCATATTTTCTGTCTAATCGCTTGGTTGAGACGGCTTGATCCAGTCTATGAACTGATCAAAAACCGAATAAACACATGGAATAACTATAAGGGTTAACAAGGTTGAAGTGACCAATCCACCAATAACAGCCAAAGCCATTGGAGCCCTGAGAGCAACGCTTTCACCAAACCCGAAAGTCAAAGGTAAAAGAGCCAGGATAGTGGTTAAACTGGTCATTATTATTGGTCGTATACGATGTTGTCCTGCCTGTAAAATTGCTTGTGTCCGATTAACACCGGAGCGTTTTAACTGATTTATAAAATCCACCAGGATAATCGAGTCGTTAACAGCAATACCTATCAACATAATAATCCCGATTATTGCCATGATACTAAAAGTCTTTCCCAAAAAGAAAAACAGTAATACTGTCCCAACCAAAGCTAGTGGCACCGTGAAGATTATAGTAAAAGGATGAATCAAAGACTCAAATTGTGAAGCCAGAACCATATAAACGAGTACAAGCGACAAAATGAGTGCAAACCGAAGATTATCCATTGATTCCCTCCGCTTTTGTTCTTCCCCTGCCTGACGGATAGAATATCGTGGTGGAAGAGGTATCTCCTTCAATTGCATATCAAGCTCTTGAATAATATGATCAAAGGGTTTTCCTTTATGAAACTGTGCGGAAATTTGTCCCACCCTGTTTTGATTTGATCGTAGAATCTGTTTGGGTGCATTGACAGTTCTAATGGAAGCCACATCGGAAAGTCTCAATTCAGTAGTGCCGGATTTCAGTATAATATCATCCAATTCACTTGTTTGAATTTCCGGCAGTTTAATTCTGATTTTCTGCATTTCTCCCTCATATTCAAAATCTCCAGCTTCAGCCCCCTCGAGTATATCCTGGATCTGACTGATAATCTGATCAACGCCCAAATTATATATTCCGGCACGATATCTGTCTATTACAACCTCAACCTCTGGTGCACCATCTTCAAAACTAGTTTCGACATTGAAAAGATCAGGAGAATTGAGCATGATTTCTTCAACCTGAGCAGTGATTCTTTCTATTTGGTCAAACTCTTCTCCAACCACCTCCACAATCACTGGAGCATCATCAGTTCCCAGAGTAGTTTGCAGAGCCGTCTCGTCTTGAAAAAACATCACCTCCATCTCAGGCATGTTAGCTACCATAGCACTCAAGGCATCCATTATCTTACTTGCAGGTATCTGTCCCTCCTTTGTGAGTAAAACCTTGATGTTTGCTGTATTTTCATTTTCAAAAATTGACTTGGCATCGCTACTTGAAGAAGCCGGGCCAATACGTGTATAAAAAGTTTGCAATTCATCCCCTATAGATTCTCGCATCATGACCTCAAGTGTACTCACTGCTTTTTCCGTTCTTTCTATACGAGTACCTTCTTCAAGTTTAATATCCAAAGAAAACTCACGGCCTTCGGTTCTTGGCATAAACTCGCTTCCAACGATTGGAATCAGATAAACCGTTATGCCAACAAGAATAACAGCAATGATTATCACAAGATATTTAAGCCTGAGTATAGCTGAGAGAACCTTTGAGTACCAGGCAAAGCCTACTGCCGGGTCCTGAATTTTATTCTGCCTGGGTTTGATGAATCTGGAGAAAAGCATAGGGATAACCAACAGAGCTACAAACAGGGAACTCAGCAATGAGAATGCCACAGTCCATGCCTGATCCTTGAATAGTTCACCAGCTGCACCGTGAAGATATACAATAGGTAAAAAGACAACAATAGTAGTCAAAGTTGAAGCAGTTATTGCCCCGCCAACCTCAGCTGTTCCGGTAATTGCTGCTTCCTTCACCGACATGCCTTTTTGCATATTCCTGAAAATATTCTCCATCACAACAATGGCATTATCCACTAACATTCCGGCACCAAGTGCTAATCCGCCCAGTGTCATGATATTGAGTGTCAATCCATTGAAATACATTAAATTAAAGGTGGCAATAATGGAAATTGGAATTGCCAGACTAGCTATTATAGTTGTTCCTATTCTTCTTAAAAACAA
>JAYEFL010000291.1:0-9501 GCA_034658635.1 Bacteroidota bacterium
GTCCCGGGTCAAGCCCGGGATGACAGCTGGGAACTGTGACATTGTGGGTAAGGTGAACGGCGCTCGCACCTATAGCAGCGTAAAAGCACCCTTCCGAAGCAGTAGTACAACCTTGCAAAAACACCCTCCCGAAAAAACACGAAAAGCACGAAAGAACATTGTCATCCCGGCGAATGCCGGGACCGTGTGGAGCAGTTGCGGAGTATCATTAAAGCACCTTTTCGAAGCACTGGTGTAACTTCGTAAAAGCACCTTTTCGAAGCACTGGTGTAACTTCGTAAAAGCACCTTTTCGATACAGCTAAACAACAATCAAATAATCTTACTACCTTTGATTAGTTACCTGAAACACAAAAGGCCCCCACCTGATTGTAATGCTCATGATATTGCGAATTATTATGAAAAATATTCTGCTGATCAGCATTTTGCTGACATTTTACGGGGAAAGCTTTGCCCAGAAATATACCAAACACATTAAGGAGGATTATTCACAGCATAAAGAGCTCAAAGGAGCTGCTGCCGGCTGTCAGCTTGGACAAACAGTCACAGAAATTTCTCTGAATAATGTTCGGACATATATCCACATGGATGGGCTTTTATGGACAGCGCCCGATGGTGGTTCTTCTGGTTATGAAATCCCAAAAGGTTCAGGTAAAACCTCTATTTATGCAGGCGGTATCTGGATAAGTGGGACAGATCTCAATGGCCTTAGGAAACAATCAGCTATCCGGTTCAAAGGATCACGAAATTACTGGCCAGGCCCGTTAATCGCTGATGGTAATGCACAAGGCACCACAGATATCGAAGTATGTTATCAATACGACAGACACTTTCAGATCACACGTTATCAAGTGGAAACCTTTCGCAATTGGTATAATACCCCTGCAGATAAACGGGGACGAGAATTTGATGGATATACTATTCCCCAGATCATTTTAGATTGGCCAGCACATGCTGATGCCTCAGCCGGATATGATTCCTATCTGGCACCTTTCTGGGATAATAACGATGATGGATTATATAACCCTGCTGACGGTGATTATCCCTTTTACGACCTCGACGGAGTTTTGCCCTGCGGAACTTCTCGAAAAGAAAGACATCCACACCTCTTTGGAGATGGAACCTCATGGTGGGTGTATAATGACAATGGTAATATTCATACTGGCCCTGGATACGGAGCAATTGGAATGGAAATCAGGGCACAAGCTTTTCAGTTCTCTACGAACGATGAGCTGAACGATATGAGTTTCTACAATTTTGAGCTGATCAACCGCTCAACATATTCCCTGATTGATACTTATTTCGGAATGTATGTTGATGGTGACCTTGGTTATGCATTTGACGATTATGTTGGCTGCCATGTTACGAAAGGTGTAGGATATTTTTACAATGGTGTAGAAATTGACGGCGATGGACAGGAATGGGCGTATGGTGCGAATCCTCCGGCAATCGGAATTGATCTTTTCGAAGGCCCATATCAGGATCCGAATGGGATGGATGATTGCTCAAGTTATGATGAAGAATACAATCTTATTTGCAATGAATGCATCCTGAATGGCAACATTAATGGGCTCAACTTTGGTGATGGAATTGTTGATAATGAGCGTTGGGGAATGAGTCGCTTTATATTTTACACTTACGGAGGTGGAGTAGGACCAATGCCCAGAGATTCTGATTACTACAATTATATTCGTGGATACTGGAGAGATGGAACTCGAATGCGCTACGGTGGGAATGGACATCCAGCTGGTGGTGGAACCGGCCCAATTACTGATTTTATGTTCCCGGGTGATTCTGACCCATGCGGCTGGGGGCAAGGAGGGATAGTAATGCCTGTATGGAATGAAGAAACTGAAAACAAGGCTCCAGCAGACCGCCGGCTCGTCCAGTCATCCGGCCCATTCATATTGGAACCCGGAGCCATCAACGATATTACTATCGGAGTAATATGGGCACGATCTTATGATGGAGGATTGCTTGCATCCGTAGATAAGATGCTGCTTGCTGATGAGAAAGCTCAGCGGCTATTTGATAACTGTTTTCAGCTTATTAATGGTCCGGATGCACCAGAATTAACTATTATTGAGCAAGATCAGAAGCTGACCTTCCATATCTGGAATAAGCCAAATTCCAATAACCATCTTGAGGCCTACAAAGAAAGAGACCCTTCTATTATTTGTCCTGCTATCGATCCTGAATGTGATGTGTTTTACAATTTCCAGGGATACCAGATATGGCAACTGAAAGACAATGCAGCATCTGTTGATGATGCTACTAATCAGGATGACAACAAAGCAAGACTGATCTTTCAGTGTGATATCCGCGATGGGATTAGCCAGATCATTAACTTTGAGTGGAACCAGCAAATGCAGGCAAGCGTTCCGCGAATTGAAGTTGAAGGAGCCGACATTGGGATAGAACATTCTTTTGTGATTGAAAAAGACCTTTTCTCTTCAGATGAAAACACGCTAATCAATTTCAAAGATTATTATTACGTGGCTGTTGCTTATGCCCATAATAATTTCATGCAATATGACCAAAGCAATCCTGACAGGCTTTAGGGACAAAAACTTCCATATAAAGCCGGAAGAAAAGGTGCAGATGGACCGATAAAAGTATACAAAGCCACTCCACATAAAAATATTGTGGGTTCAGGAGGAACTCTGGTTCAGTCAGACTATGGCGATTCTCCGATAATAACTCAGGTCGAGGGTCACGGGAATGGCATAAATATTATGGATATTGATACAAGCACTCATGATGCGATTATGGCCGGACCTCCATGGAAAACGGATGAGATTATTTACAAAGCCGGAAGAGGTCCCATAAGTGTTAAAGTTGTTGACCCCTCGAGAGTTGCCCCTGACACCTACACCCTGAAGTTCGACTCTACCGACTATTTTATTGGCAGCTATATGAACGGCAAAGTGATCAATGCCAGTTGGTTTGTCTACAACAGCGCTAACGATACGATATTTTCCGAGGCCATGATCAACAGAAATTATGATCAGCTGATTCTTGAGTGGGGCCTGTCTGTAAACATCACTCAGCAAGAGATCTCTTACCAGCCAGGAGCTCTTAACAACGGCTTTCTGGAAGCAAGTTTGGAGTTTGAAGATCCTTCCAAACCATGGTTGTGGTTCATCCCTGATGACGATCGTTCTGGTCCGAGAAACTGGATCCGTGCCGGATATGCGAGTGGTGATTACTCCGGTGACCTCAATGCAGTTTATGAGAATGTTCTCGGTGGAACCTGGGCTCCGTTCAAACAGGCCTATATTGGCAAGAATGGGGTTTCAAACTCTGGTGCCCGCGCAGGAATTGACACCAAGCGTCAGCGACTGGCAAATGTGGACTTATATATCACAACAAACCGCAGCAAATGGACACGTTCACCTGTAGTAGAGACAACAGATAATGAAGCCCTTTCCATTGGTAATGCTCAGAAGTTTGAATTACGAGATGCCCAGTCGATCGACCAGATGGGTAATCCTGCAGATATAGGTATTGGCATTGACAGTTTCAATATGGAAGCTGCAAATTACCTGAGTGAAACCGGATTAGGCTGGTTCCCCGGATATGCAATTGATATAGAAACAGGCGAACGTTTGAACATTGTTTATGGAGAAAGCTCCTGGCTCACAGGAGATAATGGAGCTGACATGATGTGGAACCCCTCAACAAGAGAAGGTTCGAAGCTATACCTGGAAAGTGGTGGGCTTAGTCATGAAGGCGTGTGTTTTGGCGGCAAGCATTTTATCTACATCATGGGTCACAATGCTACCAAGACAATGCGTGACACATATTACTTCCCGGCTTATGACGGCGGACAATTCTTCCTTGAGAAGATAAATGACACAAAGAACCGATACAGGATTCGTGAATTATTTATCAATGCAATGTGGTGCTCAATACCTATTCTTGATTCCACTAGTTTCAATCAAGATGACGTGAAAGATGATCCTTACGGATTTATCAAGTCAGATATAAAACTGCGCTTCCGTGTCGTGGGTCAGTATTGTGTCGATGTTATGGAATATGCCATACCAGACTCTCTGACTCAAAACAACAACAAACCCATGTACACCTTCAGCACATCAAGTATGGGCGCATTGCACAATCAGAATGATATCGCAATAAATGTACTCGAGCTGATCCGCGTAGTTCCAAATCCATACTACGGTTACAGTGCATATGATGCAGGTCAATCAGGAAGCTTAATCAAAGTCACCAATCTGCCAAAAACCTGCACAGTCTCCATCTTCTCACTAAACGGAAACCTGGTTCGAAGAATTTCAAAAGAAAGTGACCAGACATACATAAACTGGGATATAAAAAATCAGAACGGTATCCCGGTAGCCAGCGGAGTGTACATTTTCCACATAGATGCACCGGGCATTGGAGAACATATAGTTAAATGGTTCGGAGTATAACTGAATCACTCAGGGCATTGGGCTTTCGAAACGCGCTTCGACTCCGCTCAGCGACCGGATCTTAGAGTCACCGAATAACAGAATAACAGAATAACAGAATAACCGAATAACAGAATAACAGAATAACAGAATAACGGAATAACCGAATAACCGAATAACAGAATAACAGAATAACGGAGTCACCGAATAACCGATTTCCCCTTTTTCTCACTAAATTTACCTCCCTAATCCGAAGACCTATGCAAACTTATCACTTCCTCGCCTTTGACCTTGGAGCCAGCAGTGGCAGGGCTATCCTGGGGAGTCTGGCTAATAAGAAAATCACTCTTAAGGAGATTCATCGATTTGAAAATCAGATGATTCTACGTGAGGAGCATTATTACTGGGATATTGAGTCATTGTTTTCAGAAATAAAATTTGGCTTAAAAAAATGCATTAATCAGGAAGGTATTACCCCCCACTGTATGGGTATTGATACATGGGGAGTTGATTTTGGTTTGTTGGATTATACCGGACAGTTATCCGGAAATCCTTTTGCTTATCGCGATAGCCTTACGGATAGCGCCATAGATGAGGTAATGGAAAAGATTCCCGGAGAGAGTCTTTACCAAAAAACGGGAATTCAGTTCATGCAGTTTAATTCCTTGTTTCAACTATGGAGTCTGAAAAAGAGGCATCCCGATCGCCTTCTTAGTGCCGATAAGGTTTTGTTTATGCCAGATCTACTGAGTTTCTTTCTTACCGGAGTTTCCTATTCTGAATATACCATTGCTTCAACTTCACAGATGCTGAATCCTGATAAAGCAAGATGGGATATGGCCTTACTACATCAATTAGGCTTACCAACTCACCTGCTTGAAGAAATAGTAGAGCCAGGAACAGTGATAGGAAGTATCAAGCCGGAACTACAGGCAGAATTGGGAATCGGGCCTATTCCTGTGGCAGCTGTGGCTGCTCATGACACAGCCTCGGCAATTGCAGCCATTCCGGCCAAAGGAAAAGACTGGGCATATCTTAGTAGCGGAACATGGTCGTTGCTGGGAATTGAACTTGACAAACCCTGTCTCACCAAGGAGGCTTACGAAGCAGCTTTTACCAATGAAGGCGGAGTTGATTCTACTATTCGCTTTCTGAAAAATATTACCGGTCTCTGGCTATTATCAGAGTGTAAAAAGATTTGGGATCAGGACAAGAATTATTCTTATGCCGATCTGACCATGCTGAGCAAGTCGGCTCCTGCATTTGCCAGTCTGGTTGATCCTGATGATCCGCAGTTTTCTAATCCGAAAAACATGATCAGCAGTATCAGGAATTATTGTCTTGATACTAATCAGCAAGTTCCTGAATCAGTTGCAGAAATAAGCCGGTGTATTTTCGAAAGCCTTGCTCTGAAGTATAAATCAACGCTTGATAAGCTTCTAAAAGTTACAGGCAGAACAGTCAACCGTATTCACCTGATTGGGGGTGGATCAATGAATCATATTCTCTGCCAGTATACTGCCAATGCAACCAGACTTGAGGTTATTGCAGGACCAACAGAGGGAGCTGCATTGGGAAATATTCTCATGCAGGCCAGGTCTCTTGGGATTATTGACAGTCTGGCAGAAATGCGGGAAATTGTAGCAAATAATGTTGAGACGAAAACATATCTTCCCGATAATCAAAAAGAATGGAATGAAGCCTTTACAAGATTTCTGACAATAATAAGCACTCAATAACGGATAATTATTTTACTCATTTATGAACAAGCAAAAGTACCTGTTAGGATTAGATATAGGCTCGTCCTCTGTTAAAGCAGCATTAGTAGATGTGGATACAGGTGCAGCTCTTGCAAGCGCACAAGCTCCTGATTTCGAGATGCCTATTCATGCCCATAAGCCAGGATGGGCCGAGCAATCACCTAATTGCTGGTGGGATCATTGCAAGGATGTCATTGAAAAGATTCAAGAGCAAGGTTTTCAAAAGAAGTCAATAGTTGCTATCGGAATTTCCTACCAGATGCACGGACTGGTTACCGTAGACAAGAATCTGAATCCTTTGAGAGCTTCCATTATTTGGTGTGACAGTCGCTCTGTCGAGATCGGCGAAAAAGCTTTTGAGCAAATAGGTAAAGAAAATGCTCTCAGCACCGTGCTGAACAGTCCCGGAAATTTCACAGCCGCCAAGCTGGCCTGGGTTAAGCAAAACGAACCGGAGCTGTATGAGCAGATTTACAAGATTATGCTACCAGGTGACTTCATCGCCGCAAAACTAACAGGTGAAATTAGCACAACAACAGGAGGATTATCAGAAGGGATACTATGGGATTTCAAGAACCACTCGCCTTCAGAAGATGTTATAAAGGCTTTAGACCTCGACTCTCAGCTTCTCCCTGATCTTGTTCCGGCTATTGGTCTTCAGGGTAATGTCAGTCAACAGGCATCCATGGAAACTGGTTTACCTGCTGGAATCCCGGTGTCATACAGAGCAGGAGACCAGCCCAACAATGCACTGAGTCTGAACGTATTCGAACCAGGCGAGCTGGCAGCAACCGCTGGCACCTCAGGGGTTATTTATGGCATTCTCGACAAGATAGTACCAGATCCTGCCGGCAGGGTTAACCTGTTTGCTCATGTCAATCATACTGCAAAAATCCCAAGGTTGGGAGTATTGCTTTGCGTTAATGGCACAGGGATCCAATACAGTTGGTTGCGAAATCAGCTTTTCGGACAAGAGATTTCTTACAATGACATGAATAAATGGGCAGAAAGCATTGCCCCGGGTGCAGATAATCTCCGCATTTTCCCATTTGGAAACGGGGTGGAACGACTGTTGCAAAATCAGGAATACGGAGGCAGAATCCAGAACCTGGATTTCAACAGACACACCAAAAATCATCTGATCAGAGCAGCACAGGAAGGAATTATTTTTGCACTGAATTATGGTTTTGAGACCATGCGCAGAATGGGAGTCAAAACCAATGTAGTAAAAGCCGGATCTGCCAATATGTTTTTGAGTAATTTATTTACTCAGATTTTTGCTTCTGTAACTAATACGCAGATCGAATTATTTGACACTGATGGGGCAATTGGTGCTGCAAGAGCAGCTGGTCTGGGGGCAGGTTTTTATAACAATACCAAGGAGGCATTTTCAGCCTTACAAAAAACCAAAGAAATTCAGCCAGAAGCTGATTTGGTCAAAATTTATGAAGATATTTACGGTGAATGGAAAAATGAATTAGCAAAACAATTAAACCATCGATAGTAATGAATAATAGCAAAGAGTATTTCCCCGGAGTAGATAAGATCGTTTATGAAGGCGCTTCAAGCGAAAATCATCTTGCCTTCAAGTATTATGATGAGAATTATGTTGTTGCCGGAAAAACCATGAAGGAGCATTTTCGCTTCGCCATGGCCTACTGGCACAGCATGTGTAATGCAGGATCAGATCCCTTCGGACCAGGAACCAGGAAATTCTCCTGGGATGTATCTGATGACCCGATGAAAAACGCCAAAGCCAAACTCGATGCAGCCTTTGAGTTTATGAGCAAAATAGGTATCCCCTATTATTGCTTTCATGATCGGGATATTGCTCCTGAAGGCAAGTCTGTCGCTGAATCCGAAGCTAATCTGAAAGAGTTGGTAGAGCTGGCAGGTGAAAAACAGCAAGAAACCGGTATTAAACTTTTATGGGGAACAGCCAATTTGTTTTCACATCCGAGGTACATGAATGGAGCTGCGACAAATCCCGATTTCCAGGTGGTAACACATGCTGCTGCACAAGTTAAGGCAGCCCTGGAGGCAACACTCAAGCTGGGTGGACAGAACTATGTTTTCTGGGGAGGAAGGGAAGGCTATGGCTTCTTGTTGAATACCGACATGAAACAAGAACTTGACCACATGGGCAGGTTCTTGCAGATGGCACGTGATTATGGCAGGAAGATTGGCTTTGAAGGAACATTCCTCATTGAACCCAAACCTATGGAGCCCTCACTGCACCAGTATGATTTCGATGCTGCAACAGTCATTGGTTTTTTACGCAAATACGGATTAGAAAACGACTTCAAACTCAATATAGAAGCAAACCATGCAACTTTGGCAAATCACAGTTTTGCCCATGAACTAAGGGTTTGTGCCGATGTCGGCTTGCTGGGCAGCATTGATGCCAATCACGGAGAATCCCTGAATGGTTGGGATACTGATAATTTCCCAACCAACTTGTATGAAGCCATTGAAGCTATGATCGTTGTTCTTGAGTCTGATGGTCTGGGAAACGGTGGATTCAATTTTGATGCAAAACTCAGAAGAAATTCTACCGATCCCGAAGATCTTTTCATTGCTCATATAGCCGGAATGGACACTTTTGCCAGAGCTTTGATGATCGCTGAAAAATTACTCACCGAGAAACGGATAATGGACTTCCGCGAGAATCGGTATAGTAGTTTCAAATCTAATGAAGGGCAGGCATTTGAGTCTGGAACACTATGCTTTGATGAACTAGCAGACCTCGCTGGTCAATACGGAGAACCCGAATTACAATCAGGCAAACAAGAACTGATTGAATCAATAATAAACTCCAGCATTTAGAAAAAAGCTGTTAAAGAATGTTAAGAATCATAATATTCAGCTTCAAGAGCTGAAATTGTCATTACTTTCAATCTGAAAATAAAATCATAAGCAATGAAAACTGTACAAATAACTAAGAATTTGAGCCTGCTTCTGCTATTCGCATTTCTGATCGGATCAGCTCAAGCACAATACAGTCGCAGAGCGCAACTCCGTTGGGCTGACGACAGTCACTATTATGAAACCCAAAAGGATAAAAACGACAAGGATGTTCTTATGTTGGTGGATGTTGTCACCGGCAAAGCAAAGAAGGTAAAGGGAGAACAACCCTCAGCAAGAGCAGCTGCCGAGTTTGTAAGGGTTAAAAGTGGAGAAATTTTCCTGAGCTCTCCTGATTTGGATGAAGACCGTCAGCTAAGCGCTAATCCTGGTCTGGAAAGAAATCCAAGGTTTTCAAATGATAAAAAAAGAATTGCTTTCACACGTGATCATGATCTTTATGTGATCGATCTGGAAACAGGACTG
>JAYEFL010000292.1:0-9484 GCA_034658635.1 Bacteroidota bacterium
ATCATCCGGAAGGTTTTTTGCAGCGTACGTACCGGGTCGCACAGAATACTTAAACATAAAAGCAGAATCAAAATTCACCCAGCTCATCAGGCTAAGAGTTTCCTGATGATCTTCTTCTGTTTCAGACGGAAATCCACAGAAAATATCCGTTGATAATCCACAATCAGGAAGAATTCTGCGAATAGCTGAAATCCGATCCATATACCACTCACGTGTGTACTTCCGATTCATGAGCTTCAGAACATGGTCTGATCCTGATTGCATAGGAAGATGGATATGAAGACAAAGGTTATCATATTTTGAGATCATCTCAAGGGTTTCATCCGGCATATCTTTGGGGTGGGAGGTTGTAAATCGTATACGCATTGCCGGCACTTCGGTGGCAACCAGTTCGAGTAAGTGGCTGAATCCTGTTAGCTGTCCGGAGTCCTCATCCTCCCATTTATAAGAATTCACGTTTTGACCTAACAGACTTAATTCTTTATATCCATTCTTTGCCAGATCCCGGCATTCAGTCAATATATCCTTTGGATCCCTGCTTCTTTCCCGCCCGCGTGTGTATGGCACTATGCAATAGGTGCAAAAATTATTGCATCCCCTGGTAATACTCACAAAACCTGAAATTCCATTAGATTCAAGACGGGTAGGACAGATACCGGCATAAGTTTCATCATCAGACAGATCGATATCAATGCTGCTTTCTTTTTCTTCCAGTTCTCTGACCAGTTCAGGCAATTTTCGGTAAGCATCTGGTCCCGCAACAAGGTTCACCCCATGCTCATCAATCAGATTCTGCTGTACTCTTTCAGCCATACAGCCGATCACGCCAATTTTCAGTTCAGGATTTTTCCTTCTTGCCTGCCTGAAGATTTCTAAACGTTTATATATTTTGTTTTCAGCATTCTCCCGTACCGAACAAGTGTTCACCAATATCAAATCAGCCTCCTGCATATCCTTGCTCACCTCGAATCCCTCTTTCTGCATAATAGATGCCACCATCTCACTGTCTGCAACATTCATCTGGCATCCGTATGTTTCTATGTAGACTTTCCGCATGTTTTCCCGCTAGTTGATCATTAGTACCACCTATCAGGATGCAAAATTAGAATTTTATCGGATATTGGGACAAAAGATTATTTCGTACCTTTATGCGCCCGTAAAATCTAGTGTTATTCATTAATATTTGCGATTATGTCAGGTCATAGTAAATGGTCAACCATTAAGAGAAAAAAGGGAGCAATTGACGCAAAGCGGTCAAAGGTATTCTCCAAATTAATTAAGGAAATTATGATAGTGGCCAGAGATGGCGGTCCTGATCCTGAGATGAATCCTAAGCTTCGTATGGCAATTGCAAATGCAAAAGGGGTGAATATGCCAAAGGATAATATCAACAGGGCAATTTCTAAGGCAAGCTCAGATGAAGGAAAACTTGATGAGATTACTTTTGAAGGATATGGACCAGGAGGAGTGGCTATCTTTGTGGAATGCCTGTCAGATAATAATAATCGTACGGTTGGTAATGTTCGTGCAATCTTTAATAAGCGGGGAGGAAACCTGGGTACTCATGGCTCCCTGAGTTTTCTGTTTGACCGCAAAGGTGTTTTTGAAGTTCCACAGGGAGAAATTGATCCTGATGAATTTGAACTTGAAATGATTGATGCCGGAGTTGAGGATATTGAACATGAGGATGAAATGTTTACAATAACATGTGCCCTTGAAGATTTTGGAAACTGCCAGAAGAAACTTGAGGAAATGAGTATTGAACCGGAAAAAGCCGAGCTGCAAAGAATCCCTACTACTACAAAAGAGTTGGATTTGGAAACGGCCAGGTCAGTGATGACCCTTGTTGAGGCTTTTGAAGATGATGATGATGTTCAGGCAGTGTATCACAATATGGAATTGACTGATGAGATTGCTGAAGCTTTATTGTAAATACTTCCGGATACTGACTGTCATGACGGTCATGACGCTCGGAAGCACAGCTTTCGCACAGGATAGAGATTCTTTTGCTTCTCAGGAGTCTGATAGTATGAATTTGATTCTTAAGCGATTGAGTGCTTCTCATCTACCCGGGAAAGTTAATATTATTCCACATGATGATCGTATACTTGACCTTCTGTGGAGACATGTGAATTTTAACGATTCTGTTGGAATCTATGGTTGGAAGGTGCTGATCTATAACGGGAGAATTCGTGATGATGCGAATAAGGCTGAAGCACTTTTTCTCAATTCTTTTCCTGAATTGGAGGTGCAAACCAAAGTAGTATATCCTGAGCCTCCTGATTTTAAAACTTTGATCGGGGTCTTCCGCACCAAGGAAGAAGCATTTAAACTTCAGCAATATATTAAAAGAGTTTTTAAACATTGCTACCTTGTGTATGTAAGACTGGATAAAGGAGAGCTTGATTTATAACATTAAAAACCTTTCTGATGAGTGACCCTCTCAAGCACGAATGCGGTATTGCAATGATTCGCCTGAAAAAACCGCTTGAGTATTATCGGGATAAATATGGCACCTGGATGTACGGTTTGAATAAGCTGTATCTGCTTATGGAGAAGCAGCATAATCGTGGACAGGATGGTGCTGGTGTTGCTAATCTGAAGCTGAATCTGCCTTCGGGTCATCCTTATATCTTCAGGAGCAGAAGTAACGAAAGTGAACCCATCCGAAGGGTGTTCGAAGACATAAATAAAGAATTTGAATGGGCATTGGATCAGCCCGAGAAATTTAATGATCCAAAATTCGCATATGATAATCTGCCTTTCTCTGGTGAATTATTACTCGGACACCTGCGCTATGGAACATTTGGCAGGAATAATCTGAATACAGTTCATCCGGTGATGAGATCTAATAATTGGCAGTCAAGAAGCCTGGTTCTGGCCGGGAATTTCAACCTGACCAATGTTGATGAACTTTATGACAGTTTGCTGGATATTGGTCAGCATCCGATTGATTACAATGACACTGTAACCATTCTGGAAAATGTTGGCCATTTTCTTGATGATGAAGTTCAACGACTCTATCGTCAGTTTAAGGATAAAGGCTACCAGAAATCAGAGATATCTCCAATAATCGCAGAAAAACTGGATGTAGCTAAGATTCTGATAGATTCTTCAAGAAAGTGGGATGGAGGATATGTGATCGCTGGAATGATAGGACACGGTGATGCTTTTGTATTAAGAGATCCGGGTGGAATTCGGCCGGCTTTCTGGTATGAAGATGATGAGATTGTTGTGATAACTTCAGAGAGACCGGTTATTCAAACTGCATTTAATGTGCCGGTTGAGAAAGTTCAGGAAGTACTTCCCGGACATGCAATCGTCATAAAAAAGAATGGTAACACAAGTATGATGCCTGTTCGTCCCGGAGAACCACGCACATCCTGCTCATTTGAGCGAATATACTTTTCAAGAGGATCAGATCAGGATATATACCAGGAACGGAAGCAACTTGGGCATTTGCTGGTACCTCAGATTCTTGAAGCTGTTGACAACGATCTTGAGAATTCAGTTTTTAGTTTCATCCCGAATACAGCCGAAACGGCCTTTTATGGTATGGTTGAGGCCTTTGAGGAACATCTGACAGAGCTCAAGAAAGAAGAACTGAAAAGGAAGTGCAATCATACAGAGATTGACCGCATTTTATCACAAAGAATTCGGGTTGAGAAAATTGCAATTAAGGATGTTAAGCTTAGGACTTTCATAACCCAGGATCAGGATCGCGATGATCTTGTAGCCCACGTTTATGACATTACATATGGAACAATTCAGAAAGGAGTTGACAGCCTGATAATCATTGATGATTCTATTGTTCGCGGAACAACCTTGAGAAAAAGTATTATCAGAATACTCGACCGGCTTGAACCAAAGCAAATTGTTATTGTGTCATCATCTCCCCAAATCCGATATCCGGATTGTTATGGGATCGATATGGCCAAATTAGGAGATTTTATTGCTTTCAGAGCAACTATGGCTCTGTTGAAAGATGTTGGTAAGGAGGATGTGATTGACCGGGTGTATAACCGTTGTAAGGCTCAACAGAAGTTTCCTAAAGAGGAGATTGTCAATTTTGTAAAGGAAATATATGAGCCCTTTACTGATCAGGAAATATCAGATAAAATTGCTGAACTGCTCAAAAGCCCCGGGATTAATGCTGATATTAAGGTAGTATATCAAACTGTAGAGAGTCTTCATAGAGCATGTCCGAATGATTTGGGCGACTGGTACTTTACAGGGAATTACCCCACTCCCGGGGGCAACAAGGTGGTGAATAATTCATTTTTGAATTTCATAGAAGGAAGAAACGAAAGAGGGTACTGATTACGTCTTTCGTCTTTCGTCATTCGTCTTTCGTTCTTCATCTTCGCTCTTTTTCTTCCGTGCCTGAGCTATTCCTTCTTTAAACCATTTTGGAAACTTTACCCTGATGTGGCGTAGCTGTAATGGCCGGATTCTTAGGTTGTCACGGATGTAGGATACCATGTGGCGACTGATTTTCTTTTCGTAGATGTCCTTGATCGTAATCAGTATTCCTGTTTCCTCTACATCCCCAAATTCATCATTCATAGATGTTCCAAAGGATTTCATAGTGGAACTGAGACTCATATAAGAATTGATCAGGGGAGGAACTCTCAAACCCAGAGTTCTAATTTCTTTTGAAAGGATTTTGTAATCCTCTTCGTAATTTTTTCCTGAAAAAACAGATTCAACGTAATTCAGGTCGGCAAGTGTAACCAGAGGATTAATGGGTGTAACAAGAGCTTCGGGATCGGGGAAGTGTTTTTGCAGAAAATAGAGAATCATGTCTCTTCCACGCCGGTTATAATCTGTGTACATAGTTACTTTGCCGAAAAAGTACCTGGCATGTTCATACGAGAGACAAAGTGCTCCGAGTCCGTCCCAGAGATTATCCAGTGCAAACATCCCTTTTCTCAATAAGCGTGTCGACTGATAAATTGATTGAACAAATGATCGACCCAGCTCTATGGTGTACGGCATGTATTCCTGTTTAAACTTTTCGGAGAGCTTAAACAGGTGACTGGTGGCCAGATATTTTTCGATATCAGATGATTTACAATCTGCTTCATTACATACAAAATACCTGTAACCTCCCAGGATTTCCTGTTCCTTGGGATCCCAGACAATTAGCTGGTGGTATGGTTTGTCGGCTGTATCGTAATGATCAATATCAACTTCCAAACCAGTGCCACCCCCTGCCTCACGAAAGGTTACTTCACGAGCCCGGCCTACCTCAAGCATCAGATTAGGAGCTTCCTTAGCAGTAAAGGTGTAAATCTGGTTTCCTGAATAATTAGTTTCACGCATGAACCTATCAGGAGTAAGCTCTTTGAGTAGCAGTTTCCGGTCAACCGGTTTTATTGGATCTTTCATTTGCATATGACCTAAACTATCTGGGATGTATAAAATTAAGCTTTTTTCCCGAATTCATAAACCCTGGCTTTAACAAGCTGAGCCCATTCATCTGCAGTCTTGTCTTTTGTGAAGCTTTGCCATGGGATGGGCTTGCCAAAAGTCATTGTTATCTTCTGATGTCTGTGTTTAAACATCTCATTAGGAAGATAAAGCATCTCTATGTTGTACTTGATACCCAGTAGTTTGCGCAGATTGGCCAGGATGTAAAAGAAGTTGGATACCCTTCCGCTGAAGTGTACCGGCAAAACATCTCTCTGATGCAGAATGGCCTTCTTTATGAAGGTGCGTTTCCATTCCATGTCTTCAATCACCCCTCTTCTTCTCCTGCTAACCAATCCGGCCGGGAAAAAGATAACGGCATGATCACCATCGAAGGTCTCTTGCATTTCTTTAACATATGAACGACTGTTACCACCGTGCTTGTTGAGTCCCAGGAACAAAGGACGCATTGGGCGAACATTAAGCAGAAGGTCATTAGAGGTGATTCTTACCCCGGGATCCAACTTGTCAAAAATAGTCGTGGTCAAAAGCGATCCATCTAATCCGCCCAGGGGATGATTAGCAACTATTATTATCCGTGAAGAATCAGGAAGATTCTCCTCGCCACGAATTGTAAGATCCACATCCATGTATTCTACAGCCTTTTTTGCAAAAGGCATCCCGATCAGATCTTTATTTTTAATCAAAAAATCATTGATCTCATCCTGATGAACAATTCTCTTTAAGTAAGAGATGAAAAAGCCTGGAATTCGCTTTAAAAGCTTTTCGTCTTTTGAAGCAAAAACCTTCTCAATGTCAATCAGCTGAAGGTCTTCTGCCTTGTTGAGTTCTTCCATTTATTCTTCAAAATGCTGGTGCTTGGCAAAGATACAATTTTTCTGTCGGGCGCCGTTCGTCAAAAAGTTATTAACAGTTATGTGTATTTGGTGGTAGAAATTGGGGATTTCTGTCAAGAAGTGTTTATTTTTACACCTAATTGGAGACAATATTATGTCAAGATTCAAAGGAGATCATTATTGCAAAGTAGATGCGAAAGGGCGAATCCTCTTTCCAGCAAAGCTGAAGAAGCAAATGCCGCAGGAAGCTGGTGAGGTCTTCGTTGGCAAAATGAACACTTTTGAAAAGAGCCTGATCCTATACCCTGAAAACGTTTGGAACAAATTGGTGGCAAGAACCCTGAGGAAGCTAAATCCCTATAATGCCCGCCATGATGAGTTCAGACGTGATTTTTTCAGAGATGTTCTGGAATTGGAGTTTGATGGATCGGGCAGAATACTCTTGCCAAGAAGATTCTTGGATGATCTAGGAGTGGAACCCGGAAAGAAACAGGAAGTTGTTTTAGCTGGTCAGGGCCACCTGATTGAGCTTATGGCTAAACCTAAGTATCAGGGTTCTCAACTGAGTGATGATGAAAGACGTTCTCTGGCCGAAGATGTGATGGGGGACTTCCAATGGGATGATGAAGATTAATGGGATCAACAGATTATCACATACCTGTCTTGCTCCAGGAAAGCATTGCAGGCTTATCTGTGAACCCCAGGGGTGTTTACCTCGACCTTACCTATGGCGGAGGCGGACATTCCCGGGAGATTCTTAAACTCCTGGATGAGGGAAGTCTGATTGCTTTTGACCAGGATCCCGATGTGAAGCAATACCTCTCTGAGGATCACCGATTTCAGTTCGTAGAGCATAACTATCGGTATCTGGGCCGATTCCTGGATTATCTTGGATTTGATAAGGTAGATGGGATTTTGGCTGATCTTGGAGTTTCTTCACATCATCTTGATGCACCTGAAAGAGGATTCAGCTTTCGCTTTGATGCACCTCTGGATATGAGGATGAATCAAAAATCACCCCTTAGTGCCCGCGTCATAGTAAACACATACAGTCATAAAGAATTGACCAGGGTAATTAGAGATTACGGTGAAATAAACAGACCGACTGTCTGGTCATCGAAAATAATAAAGGCTCGCGAGGAAAAACAGATTCATACCACAAACGATCTTGTAGGCTGTCTGAAGCCTTTATTGAAGAGGGGAAAAGAGAATAAAGATCTGGCTCGCATTTTTCAGGCCTTAAGGATTGAGGTCAATAGTGAGCTTGACGGACTTGCAGAGATGCTTGAGCAGTCATTGAAATATTTGAAACCAGGAGGACGCTTAGTGCTTATCAGCTATCATTCCCTGGAAGACCGGCTGGTCAAGAATTTCATGCGTTCAGGTCGCCTGGACGGAATAATTGAGAAAGATTTTTACGGAAATACACTGAGTCCCTTTAAGCTGATAAACCGAAAAGTCATTCTCGCACCGCCAGAAGAAATTGAGAGGAACTCTCGGGCACGAAGCGCCAAATTGAGAATAGCCGAAAAAATCGGATAAATGAATTGGAAAAAGAAAGAGCAAAAGGAATTTATTAGTCCCCGTCAGGAAATCCGGGAATCCCGGAAAATTTCTCTGAAGGATATGCTGGGGGGGGGCGTATTGTCGCGAGAGATCGTTGTGCGACAAATTCCCTATGCGCTTTTTCTCTTTGCTATTCTTCTGTTCTATATCGGAAATCAATATCGTGGTGATGGAGTGATGAAAGAAATAATAAAAGTAGAACAAAGTCTTAAGGAACTACGAACAGAATCAGTTTCAACAGCTTTTGAACTGATGGAAAAGAGTAAGCAAACTCGTGTTATAGAGCTGATTGAGGCAAAAGGGATGAATTTGCATGAAGCGATGGATCCGCCAATAATTATTGAAGTGAAGTAAAGGAATTGGAAACGAAGAAAACCATATTATTTAGAATTGGCACGATTTACGCAATCGCTCTGATCAGTGTTATGCTGATCCTGGGTAAGGTTCTGTATCTGCAATTGCTTGAAGGAGATAAATGGAGAGCGGAAGCTGAGAAAGTTTCACAACAAAAAAAAGTAATCCCCGCCAATCGGGGAGATATCCTGGCTGATGACCTCAGACCTTTGGCAAGCTCGGTTCCTAGTTTTACACTGGCTATTGATCCAAATAGTACTGGCATGGCTGATTCATCGTATCAGGCTGATTTGCCGGGTCTTTCGCGCGAGCTCAGTCGCTTATTTAAAGATAAAACCGCAAATAAGTATAAACAAAGAATAAATCAAGCCAGAAGAAAAGGTTCCAGATATCTGGTTCTCCAATCGAGGGTGAGTTACAAAGAAGTTCAGGAGTTGAAGCAGTTTCCTCTTTTCAAACTGGGGAAATATAAGGGGGGATTGATTCTGGAGCAAACCAATAACCGTGTGAAACCATACCGGCTCCTGGCCAGCCGAACAATCGGATATATAAGCCAGTCAGAAGAAGGAACCACCGTTGGCATAGAAGGTGCCTTTGACTCTTATCTGAGAGGGAAGGATGGTCTCAGACATGAACACCGACTGGGAGGGCAAAATTGGATCCCTGTAAGTATGGACAACGAAATTGACCC
Organism: Bacteroidota bacterium; assembly: GCA_034658635.1. Taxonomy (GTDB): domain Bacteria; phylum Bacteroidota; class Bacteroidia; order Bacteroidales; family UBA12481; genus JABHCC01. Next base: position 8,881 of record JAYEFL010000292.1, read on the forward strand.
GCAAGATGGATTGGATGTAGTGAGCTGTATCAATATTAATTATCAGGACGTAGCTGAGCAAGCTCTTTATGATTTATTGAAAATTCATAATGCTGATCATGGCTGTGCAGTTCTTATGGAAGTGAAAACCGGTGAGATAAGAGCCATGGCAAATCTCGGACAGGCCAGAGACGGAGATTACTATGAACTTAAAAATTATGCTATCTGGGAGAGGACAGAACCAGGTTCAACCTTCAAACTGCCTGCAATTATGGCTGTTCTTGAGGATGGCTTCGTTGATCTGGATGATACAATAAACACATTCAGGGGTGAGTATGCGTTTGCCGACCAGAAGGTTACAGACTCACATGCTGGTGGGTTTGGTGTGTTGTCTGTTGCCGGGGTTTTTGAAAAGTCGTCAAATATTGGAATGGCCAGATTGATTGACCGCTATTATCAGAATGATCCGTCTCGGTTTATCGACAGACTATACTCCATGGGATTGAAAAACCCTACCGGAATTGAAATTGCAGGCGAGCAAAGTCCTTTAATCAAAAGTGCAAATCAGGCAAACTGGTCAAAAGTGACTCTGCCTTTTATGGCGCATGGTTATGAATTATTAATG
>JAYEFL010000293.1:0-9480 GCA_034658635.1 Bacteroidota bacterium
ATCAGACTACTCTTAGTTTTGAATTTGATGAAATGTTTGAGGGAATCCCAACGCGTAAAACTGTCTTGATGCCGCTGAAGTTTATGACAAACAAGTATCCTGATCAGCCTTTAGTTGAACAAATAATTCTGGGTGAGGATTTTCTTAGAAAGGTAGCAAGGGCAGTACAACCAGATTCATCGGTAACAAGAATTCCTGTTTGTTTCAACTTCCAATTTACCTGCTGTGGCGAAGAAGTCTTGCTTAAAGTTTCATCAGAAACTAATTCCAATTCCTTTAGCATTATCGATTATACAAATTTCACTAACGCCAATGGATTATTTTCAACCGTGAATCATCAGATCGTTGAAAACCTCCCTCTCTCAAAATATACTATTGATAGCCTGGCAATGCATGATTTTACAAGTGAACTAAACTTTTTGACATATGATCAAATTAATTCCAGATGAATAAATCCATTATAGCCGGTTTCATGATGATTCTGTTTGGATTAACTGCTTGTTTTGATCCAATAGATGAGGATGTAGATATTATCAGCCATGATGACAATTATGGACAGGTTGAAATTACTTTCAATTTTACTACTTCCGGAATTCCACCTAATAGAATTAAACGAGCAGATTTAAGCTTAGCAAGTTCTGCTGATTCGGTTTTTACCGATCAGTTTTTTGTCTCAACCAATGTTTCAGACCAGGTAAGTAAGTATACTTTTGAATTACGTCCGGGCACATATTATTATCGCGCCACCATTGTTTGCCTTTGTGGTGGCGACTCATGTAAATATGCCGGGTTTTCTGGACAGAATGCAATAAAACAGACTGCCAGCAAATTCGAAATTGAAAAAGGTCAAAAAACATATATCCATACGCAGTTTCACTAATGAAGAGAGGATTAGTATATATTGTATTATTTATTTCAATTACGTGCCTGGTAATCAGCTGTGTGGAGAAGGGCGGGCTAGTGCTGTCTCCTGAAATAGGTCTTGTATTAACTCCGGACACAGGCAATACCACAACAATTTTTACTCTAGATTTAAAAGAGTCTTTCATAGACCTCACAGAAAATAATCAAGGTTTTATTAAGGTTGATTGGGATGGAGATGATAATTGGGATACTCCTTTTATGAATAAATTGACTTGTTCAAAACGAATGCTGATACCAGGGGAATATGTTTCCCGGGTTTTACTAATTGATTTCTTTGGCTTGACAGATACAGCATATTTTGACTTGCTGGTCAACCAGGGATATTCACCCCCAATTCCAGGTTTTACTGTTGATCCGCCAACTGGTAATTTTTTCAATACTTTCAAATTTGATGCTTCAGAAAGCTTCGACTATGAGGATTCCCTCTCAACCCTGAAATTCAGATGGGATTTCAATAACGACAATCATTTTGATACCTACTATCTCGACTCAGCAGTAACAAGTTATCGTTTTGATGCACCAGACAGGTATAATGTTGTTCTGGAGCTTACTGACCCTTCAGGATTAGTTGCAAAAATCACAAATGACCTTATTGTTGGGGTTCAGGATTACAGCATAAAACCAGACTTTACAGTGTATCCAGATCCGGTTGCCAATGTAGAGCTTACTTTGGATGCCAGCCTGTCGATTGATACAAGGTTTCCGGATGAGGCTTTGCAGTATCAATGGGACTGGAATTTAGACGGACAGTATGATACTTATTGGCTTGATGATTCTGTTATCACTTATGTTTTTACTGAAGAACGTCCTTATCAAATTGGCTTACGGGTCAGAAATCACATTGGTTTGCAAAACGACACTGTGAAAATTGTTGATGTTGGACACCATAATCAAGCACCTAACGCAGTTTTTATTACAAATCGTGAGGGTGGTAATGTTTTTACACAATTCAGGTTTGATGTTTGGGGTTGCCGTGACTTCGAAACCCCTCCTTCAAGATTATCGGTAAGATGGGATTGGGAGGGTGATGGTATCTGGGATACAGAGCCCAGCCTTGAAAAGGTATATTATAAAACATTCCCGGTCGCTGGAGAATATGATGTTACCGTTGAAATAACAGATGAAGGAGGATTGAAGAATCAATACTCAAAGCTTACCTATGTTTCTTCAAGTAATAATGAAACGGACATTCTAATGGATAAGCGAGGAAATGTAGGGTATCAGTATTATGGGATCACAAAAATAGGCTCTCAGTGGTGGTTTTCAAAAAATCTGAACCTTCAGGATTGGAATCTCTACTATCAATACTACTATAATGATGATTTTGATTTGTCAGCTCACTATGGGTGCTTGTATTCTGTAACTTCAACAATAATCTGCCCGGATGGATGGAGGATTCCAAGCAATGAGGATTGGGAAGAATTGTTTAGTCAGTATAGCGATGAAGAATTATTTCATGAACTAAGTCCTCAAGGGAGCTCAGGATTCTCAGCTAGCTTTGCTGGCCTCTCCTCATCATCATCCAGAGGACTGAATTCATGGGGATTTTATATCTCGCAGACAAAACTAACTGGTAGTAGTGGATTGAGTTACATTATTGTTTCCTTTGATAAAAAAGGACAGAGAGTATTGAAAGGTTATCAGAGTGCAGATAATAAGTATTCTGTGAGATGTATTAAAAATTAGTTTTGATTATAGTAGTCTTCTGATCCTCAACATAGAAATTCAGGAAATCATATTTCATTCCGAACTTTCCGACTCTAACATATTGAGTAATGAAATCCGGATCAAAAAATGCTGAAACCATACAATGGATTGTAAATTGAATAATTCTTTAAAGAGATAATACCTTTTTCTTCAACACCACATGCAACTACTGAGGTGACTTTTTCCTTGAACAGTGGAGCTATTTTATGAAAGTTTAGTTTCTGTGGATTGGGCCTTTCACTGGATTTTGCTTCCACAAGAAATACTTTTCCATCTTTTTCCACAATAAAATCAATTTCAACACCATTTTGATCCCTGAAAAAGAACACGTTCTTGCCAGAAATAAACCCTTCTTTTAAGAATTCTGTAAATACAAAGTTCTCCCAAATATTCCCTAAGTGGGGAGAATTATTTAAGGCTTTCAGAGAATTTATATTCAATAGCGTAGATACCAATCCATTATCGCAGAAATATAGTTTTGGTGCCTTGATAAGTCGTTTCCCAAGATTATTGTAATAAGGAGGTAACAAAATGATCAATCCTGAAGTTTCCAGGGCACTCACCCATGCTTTAATTGTATTTACAGCAACACCCACTTCTTTTGATATTTCCGAATAGTTAACTAACTGTCCTACTCTTAGAGCAAGCAGCGAAAGGAATCGCCTGAAATCTCTCAGGTTTGTTACATTCAGAATTTGTTTCAAATCCCGCTCAAGGTAGGTTTGAATATAGTCCTCAAAAAAATCGCTTGCATCCAAATTCTTTGCCCAGATTTCCGGGAAGCCTCCTTTCCACAAGAAATCTCTTTTATCTTCTAATAAATTAGCCTGATTCAGTTCTGAAGCACTAAGAGAACCAAGATTCAGTATCCTCACCCTGCCTGCCAATGATTCACTGACGTGTTGCATTAAGGTAAATTGTTGGCTGCCGGTTAATATCCACTTTCCATTAAGGCTTCTTTCTTCATCTACTTTGATTTTTAAATAGCGGAAGAGAGAAGGGGCATACTGAATTTCATCTATTATTACCTGCTTTTTAAATCGGTTCAGAAACAATGATGGGTTTTCTTCCGCTTCCTCTGCAAAAACAATTTTATCTAATGTTACATATTCAGCATCTTTGAAAAGCTTGATTAACAAAGAACTTTTTCCCACCTGACGAGCTCCAGTAAGTAAAACAACAGGCCTATTGTTGACAGCATTTTTAATTCTTTGAGTATTGTTACGTTCTATCCACATATTCACAAATTTAAGATAATTTGCACTTGAATTGCAAATTATCTTAAATTTAATTGCAAAACATCTTATTGATAAACTCCAGATCAACAATAAAATCAATCACCCTCAGTAACAATCACTTGAAAATAGTTTTGATGATGGTAGTCTTCTGATCCTCAACATAGAAGTTCAAGAAATCATATATCATTCCGAACCTTCCCCCTGGAAATCCTCCATTTAAGCAGGTGTCACCGTCACATGAACATGTTATAACTGCCTCATAATAATATTCTCCTGACGGTAGTGTTATTTTGTAAAGCTTTTGATAATCAGATACATTAACTTTTCGGAAAAACTCTCCCCTGTACAGAGAATCTACGGTATAGGCAAAACCTAAAGATACCCTGTGAATATTTTCTTTTGGTATTCTTTTAAATGATTGTCCGCAATCATACACCATCCATATCCAACAAAATGATCCAGTATTGATTAGACTAAAAACCATGGAGTTATGAAGTAATTAGAATTACTTTTTATATGTAGAATGATTCTAAATTGGGGGGGGTAAAAAGAGTGTAAAAATAGGGGTTACCTTTTAATTCACTATGGGATTAATAAATAGAGTCATAGTGATAGTAAACCAAATGTATGAATGGATTTGTATCTGTATTTTTGCATTTTTTGTTAAGACTGACAAAGTTCTTGACTATTAGCTGTAATTTGTAAAATGTCGTCTGACTAATACATTCTAGCTATAACCTGATGGTGAGAATACATTAATAGCATTGGCGATAATAATCAGGCTAAATTCTCAAGTATTTCAAACAGTGCCTGACTATAGTTAATTTCCTCGCTCACAAGTACAATCTTGAAAGGCGAGGATGAAAGTTAAATATAATTTTTTTTGTATGAAAAATCTGATTCTATTAATTATTGGAGTAGTGACTTTGTCATTTGCACTGACATCATTTACTCCCTTTGAACCTCCGATTCCAGCTGATAATTGTATAATCGACGTTTCAGGAGGATCACCTTGGGTGTGTCAAGTAAATGATGGTGGGTGGACTTGTAACGGTACAGAATTTACCACTTGTGATTGTACAATAACGTCAGGAAGTTGTAGCCCTCAAGAATGTGACACTGAAAATCCGGATTGCGAATTAGGCGGAGGAACACCTATAGAAACAAAACCAAAACCATAGTTTCTGTAGTTTTTTTTAATGGGGCCGCAAGGCCCCACTTTATTCCTTTAATTATGAATAAATCAATATTATTCTTGTTATCCTTGGTCTTGGGAATTCAATCTCTTTGTCAAGAACCCATTAGAATTGATGTGGCCGCAGCTGTCAAATGCACTGAGGAGCCGAAACTGAGCTATTTTACTGATGAAATTACTTATGTCAAGCTGGAGACCAATGCCAATTGCTTGATCGGTAATATTGGACAAATCAAAAGAGTAGGAGATAATCTGGTTATATATGACCGCAGTACCCAAAGGATTTTGGTGTTCTCCATTACGGGTCGATATTTGAATCATATAAGTAAAATAGGAAAAGGTCCTGGTGAATATCAAAACATTAGAAATGGATTTACAGTTGATCCACTCACAAACGACGTTATTATAGTAAACTTAGCAAGAAAGACCCTTATGAGATATAGGCTCGATGGCACATTTTTAGGAGAAATCAAGCTGGATTATTATACTACAAAGCTCGGATTCATAGGTGCTAAGTTAATCTGCTATTCATCTTCAGCAATGGCGGAAGTTGGTCAGAAGAGTCATTTAATCACTGTTATAGACAGGGATGGTAATAAACTTGGTAATTTTCATGAGACGAAAAAACTTTGCAGAAACCCGTCAGATCACCCTGTTGTGTCATACAATCATGAAGGTTCTTTTAGATATTGGGAAAGACCATTTAATGCAGTTTATGAATTTGATGGGAAAACGATAAGGAAAGCATTTACCATCGATTATGGAGGAGATGGAATGCCGGAAGATTATTATTACGATAATAGACTTCGAACGAAAATTCGAGACTATTTATTATTGAACACTTTTCGTGAATTTGAGAACTTTGTAATGCTACGCACTATATCAAAAGGAGAAGGTTTATTACAAAACATTTATTATTATCCAGAATCCGGGAAAACATATATTTCTTCCTGGAACAAGCAATTCAAAAATTGGGGTATGATAGATGATATCAACGGCGGGCCATTATTTTCGATGTTTGCAAAGATATCCGAAGATGAGGTTTGTAATCCTCTAGAGTACATAGATTATGTATCTTATAAGGAGTCTGGTTTATTGGAAACACAAGAATATAAATCTAAGCAAGGTCATGACAAGTTGATAGAAATCATGAATTCTACTACAATAAGTGACAATCCTATATTACAAATAATTAAATTGAAATGAAACAATTAAGCAAAGCACTTTTAATTGTAGTTTTTATAGCTGTTTGTGTCACCACTGTTGGATTAAGAATCCAAAATAATAAACTTACCAAACATAAAGATTACTTAGAACTAGTATCAGAATCCAAAGACAAACAAGTTGCTTCGTTCATTGAAGATAGAATGAAGTCCGTATACCAATACAATTTCTGCAAACTGCCTGTAACCGATTCAATTTATTCTTTCGATAAACAAAAGAAAATTGCTATCGGAAGTCTTTCTGAACAAGAGCCTGTGCTCATCTTGAGACTGCTTGAAACTGATTGTCCCCCTTGTGTAGATAGTACTTTATATTGTTTAGCCGAACAATGTAAATTGTTGGGTAAATCACAAGTGGCGATTTTGACTGATAAGTCAGTTCCCAGAGATATTATAGTATTTGCCCGATCTCATAAAATCTCATTTTCAATCTACAAAGTTGATAAGGGCGGAGTCAGTATTCCGTTAGAGGAGTATACACCATATTTTTTTATGCTAGAAAAAAACTCCGTTATGTATGATGTTTTTCTTGTAAAAAAGGATTACATGAATCTAACCAATTCATATATTAAAATGATGACAGAGAAATTGTTGTGAAATTCAGGCCCATTTACCTTAATCTGAGTTTCATATTTCTCAGTCTTAGTTTCATCTTTCTCAGGAAATACCCGATAGGATTATTCGCTTTCTCTAATTCACCAATTGTGTTCCAAAGCATTTCATTCTCTGCTTCTTCCATCCGTAAGAGTGCCATGGTAATAATGTACTTACTTTTGTAATCGAGTTTGTCGTAATCCTCCTTCGTGATACAACATGAGCCGTCTTCGCATTTTGCAATCATACTAATAATTGTTAGTTCCCAATTAATCGTAATTCCCCATTAATTGTTTAGTCCCCCAAAGCATAGTGTCACTTTGGCCAAAAATCTTACCCCCTAAAGTCAATTATTTTTCAACAAATTTCAGAAAAGCCTCAAAATCAGCCAAATAATTTTCATAATGAATTAAGACTAACTCCCGGAGATGACGCTCAATTGACAGCTGATAATTATTTGGATATTACTGGGTAGATGATGGATGAAATTCGAAGCTATATCGCTTGAATAATGACAAATATTTGCAGCGCTATCTTGATGAGTTCACATACAAGCTGAACCGGAGGTTTTCAGGAACCAAAATGTTTAACAACCTCCTAACAGCCTGTGTTGCTTTTAGTTGGCTTGTTTAGGTTATTGATTACGGACAATCATTTTCTTTTATACTCTGGTACTAGAAACTCAAGCTCAACAAATCCATGATCCGGAGGAATAATTGCATTACTACTTCCGATTATGTCATCCTCAGGATTACAAGATACCAGCAGCATTCCTGTCAAAAATATGATCCATAAATTCTTCATCATTAAAACTCCTCCCCATATTTTAGAAAGCCCAAATGAGCTGTTTCTTCTGATTGTGACAAATAATCAATAGTTAGATCAGAAAAGCGGTTATTGTAGGATCCGCTATAAACCCTTGAGGCAAAAATTCCAACTGCTCCATCCAGGTTAGAATAGTCTCCTGCAGCACCAACAGGGATACTATTATTCTCCTCAGCAATGATAAAAAGATTCATTTCCTCTCCTCCGATGCAAATTTCCAGATCAAAACCAATAACCTTTCTTTGCACCCCAACCGGAGGAGCCTTTAAATGATCCAGAATATAGTTACCTTATATCCGCAGCTATTAAGTGTTAGAAATCGGGAAGCCAAGTAAAAACAAGTCCCACAAAGCTTTCCCGATTAAATATTTTTCACCTATTTAGGTGAAAAACATCGTCACGGATGAAAAATACATATTCCAAGGAAAATATCCACTCTTTTGGCGGCATAAATTTCGCAGATAAAATTATTGATAAGGCATCTATCTATAAAAGCATAGACAATATCCTTGGTAACAGGGGGCTACGTGCAGGTTATCCTTACAGCAATCTGTTCAGGTCGTATATGCTCATGGTGTTATGTGGGGGCGAGTGCGCTGAGGATATTACAGAGCATTTACGGTCAGAACTAGGACAGGTACAAAATTTTGATGTATGCTCAGCCGATACGCTCCTGCGCATGCAAAAGGAGTTGTCCACCGAAAAGGAAACTTTCATGTCAGATGCAGGCATATCGCACGATTTCAACATCAATATCCCTATGAACAGCTTAATGGTCAAGCTATTGTTGAAGACAAAACAGCTTTCCCCCAAACAGGATGGCTATATTTTCGACTACGATAACCAGTTTATACCAACAGGTAAATATGACTCAAAGCGGAGCTATAAAAAGTCCGATGGGTATTTCCCCGGGATAGCATCCATTGGGAACATCCCCGTCTATATCGAAAACAGGAATGGGAACAGCCATGTAAAATACAAGCAAGATGAAACATTAAAAAGGGCATTTGCTTTATTGAAAGAGAATGGGGTCAAGGTAAAACACAGCCGGATGGACTGTGGTTCGTTTGACAAGAAAGTGATCCCGGTAGTTGAAGCCAACTCTGAATATTTTTATATCAGGGCACAGCGCTGTGCCAGTTTGTATGAAAGATTAAAAAATGTAACCCAATGGGAAACAGCAGAAATAGGGTTTAAAGAATATCAAATAGCCAGCATTGGGTATGCACCATTTGGGGCTGGGAAAACCTATAGGTATGTTATAAGCCGGGAGAAGAACAAAGATGGTCAGGGGAATTTATATACCGGTGATGATTTTACCTACAGGGCAATAATGACCAATAATAGGGAAATGACAGACCTTGAGGTTATTGAATTTTATAACAACAGGGGCGATAGCGAACGGTTATTCGATGAAATGAACAATGATTTCCTTTGAAAAAAAATGCCCTTCTCCTTTTTGCATGAAAACACCGTGTTCCTTATTATGATGGCAATTTGCCGGAACCTTTTTCATTTTTTGACCGAAACAATTAGCAAGAAGCTCGATTTTATCAAACCAACCTTCAGCATCGATTTTCACGGTAATTAATAGCCCAAATAAATTACGAATAAGATGCACCTTCAAAAATAAGCTGCATGTCATTGAGCCAAGGGTATTTCAATTTGGAGAATAGCGGCATTGTTTCCAGGATTAATGGCAGGTTTCTTTTCTTTTTCAGTCTCACAGTTATGTTTTTTTCGCCTATCTCGATGTCTGCACCGTTTAAGACAA
>JAYEFL010000294.1:0-2137 GCA_034658635.1 Bacteroidota bacterium
CTTTGGTCATACCTTGGTGTCGATAATTGTTTGATGATCACAATCTCCGCCACCAAGGTCCCGACCGGTCCACTTAACTTGTATTATGCTTTTTTTCGTGGACCGGTCTGTAGATGTCAATGGCAAGTGAAAAACTTCCAAATTATAAGAATCACAAGTGATTCTCATTCATTTGAGAATGTTATTCTCAAACAAACGGCAAACAAAAATCTTCCACCCTAGAAGAGCCATCTCCATTTCATCTTTGGAGGTGGCCTATGCTAAAAATGGAGGAACAATACATGATACGTCATTTGAGGGAAGAAGGGCTGAGCATAAGCGCAATAAGCAGGAAAACAGGGCATTGCAGAGAGACCATCAGGAAATTTATCTATGACCAAGAACTGAAGACATACAAACAAAGACACCAGAAAGAAAAGATACTGGATCCTTACAAGGATCATATCACATCTCGACTGGAGAAATATTTATATTAACCAAAATCATAAGTTCAGTAGTTCACCAGTTTTTACGTAGTTGATTTGTACACTGGCCATCAGATACCTTTATATAGTAGGGGCCGATGCCCTATGCCTTCAAAAGCGAAAGGGCAAAGACCCTACGGAAATCACAAGTGCATAGGACCTAATGAATGTTTTGCTCCAGCTCTGAAAACCCTTGAAAAGTACATCCATATCAAAACACAAGGGAAATGGAATCAGAAACAGATACATACATCTTCATTAGGTATGGCAGCAGAAAGATTGTCCATCCATTCTATTCAAAATATAGTTGAGAATAATCCAACGGAAACTCCATTTCGTAACCATTTATCAAAACTCAACATGGATGACCTTGAGAAAATAAATCACCTATTACTAACCAACAAACTTCTGGACCAAATACCAAAAGAAACGCCAATCCGGTTTGCCATAGATGAGACCGATGACCCATATTATGGGACTATCACATTACAAAATAAAGATTATGTGGTCGGATCCGATCGAAAGAAATCAACATCACATTTCTATAGATATCACTCTCTGTATCTTATCCTGGGCGATTGGAAAATTACACTGTATGTTATTCCTGTCAAAAAGAAATCATCTAAACTCGAACACATCAAACAGATGATTGGCATCATAGATGAATTTGGATTCTCTATTGAAGTATTACTTTTAGATAGAGGATATTACTCCAAAGAGATATTTCGGTACCTGATGAAAAAAGAGATCCCACATATCATGCCGGTGAAGAATCATAGTGCAGAAATGAAGCGTCTCCTCATAGGACGAAGATCAAGATTTGACAAGTATACGATGACACCCGATACTGATCCACTTCAACTCGATCTTGCAATAAATGTCACATATCTAATGGGGAAACGTGGTAAGAACGGTGTGAAAAATATCGGATATTTTTATTATGGTTTGGACTGGAAACCAAACAAGATAGCATCGGTCTACAAGAAACGCTTTGGCATTGAAGCCTCATACAGAATGAGAAATATCGTCCGAATAAAAACATCATCCAGGAACCCAATAGTAAGATACTATTTTGCACTTGTATCGATGTTGCTCAAGAACATCTGGGTATTCCTTAGGTGGAAGTTCTTTCCCCAAAAACGACGAGGCCCTAGAAGGGTCGATGAAGATGCATTTCGATTCGACAGGTTCAGGCTTTTCATTTGGCAAGCATTCGGCAGACGGTTTGTTCTCAAGAAGAAAATACCGGTTCATACAACTAAAAGATAACAGGTGGTGATATCAAAATGTTAGCCGTTGAATGCACAAGAAATCATGGAGGAAACCAGTGAAGTACTGATGATATTGAAAGCAATAAATGGGATCTGACAAAATACCTGGAGCAAAAGGAAAGGAACGGAAAACCTGATGGTTCTCCTTATGAGGATTCAACAATGAATGAACTGAGAAGAACTCATTCATACTTGATGAGGTTTCACTTTTCGAGGAAGTAATAAAATTGACCATGTGACGAGTATTTCAGTAATGCTAATCAACTTGAAATTAGCCTAACCCGGCAAAGCCGGAACCAAACAGGCAAAACGAGGATTCATTTATAATGATGTAAAATGTTCATTGTTATATGCAATCTTTAGTAGAGCGTAACGCAAATAAAATTAGAGGTGTTATATCCT
>JAYEFL010000295.1:0-9447 GCA_034658635.1 Bacteroidota bacterium
TAATGAGTTGTTTCTGGATCTTATAAACAGATTTCCGGGGAAGTTTAAAGTTGCATATTCAATATCAGGGATTGCCCTTGATCAGTTTGAGTTGTATGCTCCTGAAGTGATTGAGAGCTTTCAACGGCTTGCGGCAAGCGGACAGGTTGAATTTCTTTCTGAGACCTATTCACATTCGCTTGTTGCACTCAAGAGTGACGAGGAATTTGTCAGACAGGTAAAGATGCATTCTGAGAAAATTCAATCCTTATTCGGTAAGAAACCTACAGTCTTCAGGAATACAGAGTTGGTGTATGGAGATAGTATCGGTGAGCAGGTTTTAAACATGGGATATAAAACGATGCTGGCTGAGGGAGCCAAACATATTTTGGGGTGGAAGAGTCCGAATTTTTTATACTATAATGTCAACCATCCCCAATTAAGGCTATTATTGAGGAATTTTAAGCTAAGCGACGACATTTCTTTCCGTTTTAGCAATCGGGGATGGAGTGAATGGCCGCTGACAGCAGATAAGTTTATAAATTGGCTTGAGGAAATTGGTCCTGAAGAAGATGTGGCGAATTTATTTATGGATTACGAGACCTTTGGAGAGCATCAGCCGAAGGAATCAGGAATTTTCGAATTTCTTGAAGATTTTATTACCAAAGTTGTAGATAAGACTGATTTTACTTTCATGACTCCATCTGAAGTGGCAGATAAGTATCAGCCTGTTGCCCCTCTGACAGCCCCATTCCCAACCAGTTGGGCAGATGAAGAAAGAGACCTGTCTGCCTGGTTAGGAAATGATTTACAAAAGGAAGCATTTGATAAACTATATGCCCTGAAAGATGATGTTAATGAGGCCAATGACCCTGATTTGACTCGTGATTGGAAGTATTTGCAGGCAAGTGATCATTTCTATTATATGTGTACTAAGTTTTTCTCTGATCAGGCCGTTCATAATTATTTTAACCCTTATGCTAGTCCGTATGATGCCTTCATTAACTACATGAATGTACTAAGTGATTTTGTAATAAGACTAGAAAAAAACTTAGATAAAGACACATATAAAGGATTGGGTGTGGATGAGTTAGACCCAGACACACTGGTGGAAGCCATCGATAAATATAGCAGTGTATTGAAGAAACTCAGAAAAAGAAAAGCTGTTTTGTTAAAACAACAAAAGAAATCTGTTGACAATAAGGAATAGTTTTTATTATTTCGCAGCTTATTAATAATTTGAGTGATGAATAATCTGAGTCAAGACTGTAAGCCAGAGATGGCATTTGAAGTGAGCTGGGAAGTGTGTAATAAGGTAGGGGGTATACATACAGTATTGGCTTCAAAAGCTCCGGAAGTGCTCGCCAGAATGGGAGATCAATATATCGTTATTGGTCCTGATATCTGGAGAGAGGAAAGAGAAAACCCCGAATTTACTGAAGACCCGGCACTATTCACAGGATGGAAGGAAAAAGCCTTGGATTCAGGATTGAGAGTTCGTACCGGCAGGTGGAATATTCAAGGGAATCCAATTGCTATAATGGTAGACTTTACTCCACTATTTCCACTCAAGAATGATATATTCAGTGAGGCCTGGGAGACCTGGTCATTAGATTCAATCTCTGGTCAATGGGATTATGTTGAGGCTGCACTGTTTGGCTATGCTGCCGGACAGGTGATAAACAGCTTCATGGGGTATTATCGAAATAATCGTGTTTTAGCCCATTTTCATGAGTGGATGACAGGTATGGGAGTATTATATTTACGGAAAAATGCTCCGCATATAAGTACAGCCTTTACTACACATGCTACTGTGGTTGGACGTTCTATTGCAGGTAATGGAATGCCACTTTATGCTGAGTTGGAGGGATTTATAGGTGATGATATGGCCACTAATCTGGGTGTGAGGGCTAAGCATTCTTTGGAAAAATCAGCTGCCCATACTGCTAACTGCTTTGCTACTGTAAGTGAAATTACTGGCAAGGAATGCACGCAGCTTCTTGAGAAAAAGCCGGATGTGATTACCCCAAATGGATTTGAGCCTGCGCTTGTTCCGTCAACAAGTGAATTGCCGGAATATAATATGAATGCCAGAAATAAACTCTTGACACTTGCAGGGGCTATTGTTGGTTATTCTTTTGAGGCGTCTGATTACCTTCTGGTTGGGACTGGAGGAAGATATGAATTCCAGAATAAAGGTTTAGATGTATTTATTAAGGCTCTGGGCATCATCAACAAAGCTAAGAAATCAAGCAAAAAAATTGCAGCATTTATTTTGGTTCCGGCAAATCATTATGGTCCAAGAAAGAGCGTATTAAACAGACTCCGTGGTCAGCAGGATGAGATCGTCGGAAGTCCGTATCTAAGTCATAACCTGCATGATGTTCAGGATGATCCTATTATTAATACGCTCGTAGGAGAAGGTATATTAAACCACGAATCTGATAATGTGAAGGTGTTTTTTATTCCTAGTTATCTCAACGGAGATGATGGTATTCTGGGTCTTACTTACTATGAAGCATTGATGGGCCTGGATCTTACAGTTTTTCCAAGCTATTATGAACCCTGGGGATATACCCCTCTTGAAAGTCTGGCTTTTGGTGTTCCAACTGTGACAAGTAATCTTGCTGGTTTTGGCTTGTGGATTACAGAGAAATACCCCGATTTGAAGGATAAGGCTGTGTATGTGATTGACAGACAAAAGTTATCAGGAGCAGAATTGAATAATTCTCTTGCCAGGATTATTGAAGAATATAGCAGGTTTTCTGACAGCCTCTTAGCATCAAAGCGCTCTGAGGCTATTATTACCTCCGGGATTGCCAGGTGGACAGAGTTAATTGCAGCATACGAGGAGCTTTATTGTATCAGTTTTGAAAAATCAGGAGAACCTGATCAACCTCAATGGGATCTGCCTGCTTTGTCGGAAGATTCAGGCTCGTTGAAACAACAAAAAGCCAATGATCCGGTTTGGAAGAATGTTATTGTTGAATCCTTTCTTCCTGAAGGCCTGATTGGACTGGATGAAATAGCCAAAAACTTGTGGTGGTCATGGAATTATCAGGCTGAAGAATTATTTGAATATATATCTCCCTCACTCTGGGAGAAGTTTGAGCACAATCCTGTAAAACTCCTTATGCAGGTTCCATACGACCGCTTGCAATTTCTTGAGACTGATGAGGAATTTATGCGGAATTATGAACAGGTATATGGTGCTTTTAAATTGTATAAAAGTGAAGAGCCCAAACATGACTTGCCTCAGATTGCTTATTTCAGCATGGAATATGGATTTCATACATCTTTAAAAATATATTCCGGAGGTTTGGGGATTCTTGCAGGTGATTATCTCAAGGAAGCAAGTGATCGAAACTATCCGCTTATTGGAATTGGTTTACTTTATCGTTTTGGCTATTTCAGACAAGTTTTAACTGTCAATGGTGAACAATTGTCAGAATATGTTCGGGAGGAATTCTCTGAGCTGGCAGTTCATCCTGTTTACGATCAGGATGGAAATCCATTAAAATTGCAATTGGCATTTCCCGGACGGATTATTCAGGCAAGGGTCTGGAAAGTTGCCGTTGGTAGGATAAGCTTGTATCTGCTTGACACTGACCTTGATGGGAATCAATCGCATGACAGAGTCCTGACATCCAATTTATATGGTGGTGATGAAGAAAATCGTCTTCAACAAGAAATGCTATTGGGAGTAGGGGGGATAAGAACTCTTGCAGCCTTAGGACTGAAGCCGGATGTTTATCATTGTAATGAAGGACATGCAGCCTTTATTGGTTTTGAACGCATCAGAAGACTCATGGAGTCTAAGAATTTTACATTTAATGAATCTTTGGAAGTAGTAAGAGGATCAACCCTGTTTACCACACATACACCTGTTCCGGCTGGCCATGATGCATTTCATGAAGATCTCATCAGGACTTACATGGGACACTATCCTTCGCGACTAAAGATTAGCTGGGATGAGTTTATGGATCTTGGGAAAGTAAAACCGGGAAATCAAAATGAGAAATTCTCCATGTCTAATCTTGCAGCCAATCTTTCTCAGGAAATTAATGCCGTAAGTAATTTGCATGGTGAGGTTACCCGTAAAATGTTTGCTGATTTATGGAAAGGCTATTATCCAGAGGAATTGCATATTGGATATGTCACTAATGGGGTTCATTACCAGACATGGACAGCCAGGGTATGGCAGGATTTATACAAAGAAGTGTTTGGTGAGGAATTTCTGGATCAACAATCAAACAGCCTGTTCTGGTCGAAAATTTATAATGTTGACGATAGTCGGATTTGGAGAATTAAAGAGCAGCAAAGAGATGAACTAATCACTTACCTGAAGGATAGACTGAAGAAAAACAGTATTAAGCGACATGAGGCGCCAGGACAGGTAATGGAGGTAATAAATGTTCTGAATCCGAAAATTCTGACTATTGGTTTTGCGCGTAGATTTGCGACCTATAAAAGAGCTCATTTGTTGTTTATGGATTTAGACAGGCTGGCAAAGATTGTAAATGATCCTGACAGACCGGTACAATTCTTATTTGCCGGGAAAGCCCACCCTAAGGATAAGGCTGGACAAGACCTGATAAAATATATTGTTGATATTTCAAGAAGGCCTGAATTCAGAGGGCGTATAGTATTTCTTGAAAACTATGATATGACTTTGGCACGACATCTTGTGCAAGGTGTTGATATTTGGTTAAATACACCTACCAGGCCATTGGAGGCCAGTGGAACATCAGGAATGAAAGCTGCTATGAACGGAGCCATGAATTTGTCAGTTCTTGATGGGTGGTGGTGTGAGGGATATCGGCAGGGAGCCGGATGGGGCCTTCCAGAAGAACGAATATATGATGATCAGGCTTACCAGGATGAATTGGATATTGGAACCCTGTATGGAATTCTGGAGGAGGAGGTAGTTCCATTGTTTTATACCAGGGATAAGGATGGAATTCCGGTTGAGTGGATTTCACATATTAAGAATACTATTGCCCGGATTGCACCAAATTTTACGACCAAGCGGATGATTGATGATTATTCAGATCGCTTTTATTCGATTCTGAGTAAGCGTACCACTGAATTGAAAGCCGGGAATTATCATTTGGCCAGAGAGTTATCCAGATGGAAGAAGAATGTATCAAAGCACTGGGATAATGTCAAGCTGGTATCTGTTGAATATCCTGAGGACTTGAATAATCCGATCCATTTAGGAAATAAATATCAGGCTGATGTAATTTTGGATATTGATGGTTTATCCCCTGAAGACATTGGTGTTGAGCTGGTTGTTGTTGAGGATAAGGGAGAGGGCCGAACTGAATACGTTTATGTTAAAGAGTTTACCAGAACCAGTCAGAAAGGTAGCCAGGTTCATTACAAAATGCGTTCGATCCCAACACAACCCGGAGTTTTTAAATTTGGTATCAGGGTCTTTCCAAAACATGCTAAGCTACCGCACAGACAGGATTTTAGCTATGTCAAATGGATGTAACTACAATTCCAGTTTAGCAACAGACCATGAAGTCTGATCAAATACCATTCTGACTCCTTTTGAAGTTATCTGGCTGGTGAGCAGCAGCTGTTCTGCTTGAGCAGGGTGCAAAGACTTTATCCTGAATCGTTCCTGCCCTCTGGCACCCAGCTCCTGTAAGGTGTGCTCGGATAAACGGATATTTACTTCACTAATGTCTGCCGAGAAATTGATTGCAATGAGGTATATTTCCTGTCCAGAGTAGCGTAGGAATGCATAAATATAGTTGCGGATTTCTGTAGGCAGATCCTCATTTATCCACATCAGATCGTAAAAATGCCCTGTTGAAAAAATGGGATTTCTGGATGCGAACAGAAGAACCTGCTGGTATGCCTTTCGGAGGTTTTGATGATTTTCTGATAATTTGTTAGCATCAAACAGACCATCATTCATCCATTTTGTTAATTCAGGAACACAGGTGTAATCGAATATACTGGTACGACCATCATCGCCGCTATACCCTGTGCTGCCAGAAGCAGGCTCACCCAATTCCTGTCCGAAATAAATCATTACTGGCCCAGTGTTCATCAATGCTGCCAAAGCTACTCCTGGCAGACCTTTCCATGGATTATTTGCAAAAAACGGAGAGGCAATTCTTTGTTCGTCGTGATTCTCCAGGAACCTTATCATTTTTGAATCCAAACCATTTAATGATTTCCATACCTCACTAATTGCATGTGAGGTTTCATGTCCTTCAATAATGGCTCTGGTAGTATCATATAAGCCAACTTTATCATAGAGATAATCGAAGCCAGCCTGCGTAAAATCCCAGTATTTATGAGGCTCGTAAATTTCAGCAATGAATATTATATCGGGGTAATTAACCTTAATTGCAGGAATTGCAAATTGCCAAAATGCCAGTGGAACCATTCCTGCCATATCGCATCTGAATCCTCGTATTCCTTTCCCTGACCAGAATGATAAAATATGTATCATCTTACTCCAGGTGTCAGGTATTGGATAAAAACAATCATTACCCTTCTCATAATCTGTTCCGTAATTGAGTTTGATTGTCTCATACCAGTCATTTACAGAAGGAGAATTGTGGAAAACATCATTTCCTGTAGCCTTTGCAGGGTTTTCGTGATAGTATTCTGATTTCTTTCGTCTTTTTCCCTTTTTTTGCAGTTTTAGTAATTGGCCAGGCAGATAATAAAAATTATTATCCGGATCAAAGTTAATATCAGTGCGGTCTGAAGTTCCGAAGTTCTCAATTCCTTCTGGTAAATTCAAAGATTCATAGTCACGTGAAACATGATTTGGAACGAAGTCAATAAAAACTCCTAAGTGATAATTACGAGCTCTTGCAATCAGGCTGTCAAATTCTTCCATTCTCTTCTCGGGGTCAACTGCCAGATCCGGGTCGATATCATAATAATCCCTTATAGCATAGGGAGATCCGGCCTTTCCTTTAAGCAAATCAGGATGGCTGGCTTCAATGCCTATTGAGGGATATGCTGTGCCGGAAGCATGTCGAATAACTCCGGTCAACCATATATCAGTGACTCCAAGTTCACGAATCTCCTGAAGGGCTTTGTTGTTCAGGTTAGCGAGTTTGCCGCAAGCTGACTCGCTCTTGCAGTCGGCACCAAAAAGTCGTGCTAATATTTGGTATATGACAAGCTTATTTGATTTCATGGGCGTACATATTATCTGATTCCCGGAGTCGGTATCATTTTTATTATCATAGCTGTTCTGCTGGGTAGATAGGTCATTATCTGGTAGTTTGAGGATTGGTCTGTGATCGGTTGAGATTCCAGTAAAATATCTGTTTTTATCTGATTGAATCCTCCATACTCTGCCTGGTCTGTAGATAATATTATTTGATAATCAGCCGGGTAACCAGGAATTCCGTAATCAGTAAAGGATTTAGAAGGATTGAAATTAAAGATCAGAATGTAGTTGCCTCTTTTGAAAGCGAGTACCTGGTCATTCTCATTTGATAATATATATTCAGGTTCATTGAGCTTAATATCTTCTGACAGGTTGAATATCCTCAATAATTCCTGATCAAACTTATTCAGATATTGGTACTTAAGATCTTTGTTGTCAGCTAAATTCCACTGACGTCTTGCATACTGATATGACCAGTTATTGCCTTCGCGAGGGAAATCGATCCATTCCGGATGTCCGAATTCATTTCCCATAAAATTGAGATAGCCGCCTCCGTTAGTTCCTAAAGTGGCCAGTCTGATCATTTTATGAAGAGCTAATGCCCTGTCTACCACTAGATTTGGAGTGTGGATAGACATATGAGTGTACATCTCCTTATCTGCCAGTCTGAAAATAATGGTTTTATCACCAACCAGAGCCTGATCATGAGATTCTGCATATGAGATTACCTGTTCGTCTTGTCGATGGTTGGTGAGTTCATGGAAGATCTCACTGACATTCCATTCCTCGTCAGTCTTCTCTTTGATAAGTCTGATCCAAAAATCTGGAATACCCATGGCCAGACGGAAATCAAAACCGAGTCCTCCATCTTTAAATTTAGCTGCGAGTCCGGGCATTCCACTCATGTCTTCTGCTATGCTTATCGCATTCTCATTAAGTTCTTTGATTAGAATGTTACATAGTCCAAGGTAAGTAGTAGCATCTTCATCCACTCCCTGATCGAAATACTGTTCATAGGAATCAAAGCTTTTCTCTAAGCCATGGTCAAAATACAGCATGCTGGTAATTCCGTCGAATCTGAAACCATCAAAATGGTACTCATCAAGCCAGAACTTGCAGTTCGAGAGTAAAAAATGCAGAGTCTCATTGCGCCCGTAATCATAACAAAAACTATCCCAGGCAGGATGTTCTCTTCTGTGATCTGAGTGAAAGAACATACCGGGGATGCCGTCAAAAAGTCCCGGACCTTCAAGAATGTTTTTAACCGCGTGAGAATGAACCAGATCCATGATTACCTTTAGTCCTAGTTCATGAGCAGTATCAATTAATAGCTTCAGTTCTTCAGGTGTGCCAAAACGACTTGAAACTGCGAATAAATTTGATACGTGGTAGCCAAAAGATCCATAATAAGGATGCTCCTGAATGGCCATCAATTGAATAGTATTATATCCTGATTTGGCTATCCGTGGAAGGATTTCTTTTGTGAACTCTTTAAAGTTGCTGACTTCTGCTTTCTCAGACGACATTCCTACATGGGCTTCATATATCAGGAGTGGTTTCTCATTTGGGAACACCGGACTATTGGATTTCCATGTATGCTGATATCCGGGATCCCATATTTGTTCACTGAATTCCTTATTGTCAGGATTTTGTACAACCCTCCAACTCCATGGTGATAGTCGGTAACCTTCTCCTTCTGGCCAGCAGACCAAAAGTTTGTATTTGTCTAAATGCTTTAGTTTGTCAAGTGGCAGTATCAATTCCCAGATCCCATTTCCCTGATTAGTAAATGAGTATTCTGGTGCCGGTCTTTCCCAAGCCATTTTATCTCCTGCCAGGCGGATAGAAGTAGCATTAGGAGCCCATTCCCTGAATATCCATGAATTTTTTGTCTTCTGGCAACCAAAGAAATTATGCCCGTTAGCAAACTCAGCAAGATTCTCAGCATTCTGAAGGATCTCCTGTTTTTTTGATAAGATACTGTTGTGTCTTCTGTCCAGCACATCCTCAAAGGCTGCCAGGTAAGGATCATTCTCTATTAGCTGGAGTTTACTCATAGTTTTATACCCGGATCAGTAATTCCTTTAAGTATGCGTAGAATTTTTGTGTTGTAGGGATATTGAGTCTTTCGTCTGGTGAATGTGCTCCTTTGATTGTCGGACCGAATGATATCATATCTAAATCGGGATATTTTACCAGAAATAATCCACATTCCAAACCGGCATGAATTGCCCTGACAACTGGTTTTTCATTAAACATCTCTTCATATAGCTCAGATGATAATTTCACCAGGGGAGAATCAGGAGTTGGATTCCAAC
>JAYEFL010000296.1:0-2121 GCA_034658635.1 Bacteroidota bacterium
GCATATTAGAGGAAATTAAGTCAAAACTTGAGGCCAAGATAAAGGTCGAAGAGAAGAGATTGATGAGACTTCGAGGGGCAAAGAGAATGATCTCGACCGACAAGGGACCAAGACTCTGCATCATGCTCCCGATCCAGACCTCGAGACAATTAAAAGGGATCATCTCATCGATCCTCTATTACATGGGATGGAAGAACGTGGTGATCGAAGAAAGGGGCTCGGAATCATTCTGGGGAGCAAGGGGATTCTCGAGAGATACCATCGAGAACCTGTTCACCAACCTGTCGCTGGGTTACGAGGAACTCAGGGACTACCTCTACCTTGAAAAAGTATTCAAAGAACTACCACAGGTGTTCAAGAGGGCACACAACATCTCGAAGAACATTTCATACATGAAGACCTACAGCGGAGGAATGGGAGGACGCGGACAGATCTTTGGTGGAATGATGAAGGGACGTGTTCCATGGATATTTTCCATACTCGAGGAGACGGGCGATACCGAAGAGAAGATCAAAGAGCTCATGAAATACAAACAGCTCGGGAGCGCCATGCAGGGTCTTACAGAAGGAGAATCAACAGTATCAACGGCCCAGGCCCTGAGGGCCAAATTCAAATCCACAGGATGGCTTGTTGTCCAGATGGTACTGGGAAAGAACGGTGCCGATGTGATGATCGGCAACTTCAACATGGCAATAATGAACCTTGTGGGATACAATGAAAGGATCACTATCAATCTTCAGGATCTTCCGGAACCGAATATTCCAATGGACCACGGCAGGTTCGACGTGGCCGATTGATCGGTCCATCACCCGGTTGACTGTCAATGGCGATTGAAAAACTGCCACTTTCGGCAAATGAAAATCTTTCTTTTGGACATCAAGTTAATCTTTGACATTTTGGATGTTACGCGACATGTGTAAACGCTGTAGATGCCGGTCGAAAATATCAATGATAATGGTATCTGTACCCTATTTTATCATTTCTAATGGGTGATAAATGGATGGGCGAACACCCGTTGAATGCGTTTTATCACGTTGCATAACGGCCAATAACCGTAAAGTGCAATGTCTTGGCACGATTTTATTTCAATAGTTGATTATTACAGAATGGGCAGAAACGCGGTGTTGTTGGGAAATTCAATGCATTATTACAGTATGGGCACTGTTGAATTTCGGAATGTTGCTCTGCTTCTTGTGGTACAGGAGATGCCACTGGAAGTGTTGGTTCAGGTGTTGTTACTGGAACCGGAGGAGCTGGTGGTGGGGCGACAGGTTCTTGTACGGGGGGTGCAGGAGGTGCCGCTGGTGGTGTCGGTTCAGGAGTATGAGTTGGTGCGGGTTGAGGTGCAGGCGATAAAGGTTTTTGAACAGTTGGTGCGGTTGCAGGTGGCACAGGAGGGGGTAATGCTCCCCCAAGATACCAAACATGCCCGGCACACCAAAGAACCCTCGGTTTTGAAAAACGAGGGCATGATATCATATTACAATGTTTGAAAATTTAGGCACACCCTCAATTGTTAGTGATAGGGAATCATTAGAAATATTTAGAAAAGGGATTATTTGAATAATTATTATCGAGGATAAAATGATACTATATCATAATAATATTTGATAGGTGGAATTATTATAATAAGCAGAATTGCATGATATCTTTATTGAATATACAGTATTTTACACATTTTAATAGAAAAGATGATATACATCGTTGACATATGGTTAATTAACAATAAAAGCCAAATAATCAACAGGATGTATATCAATGAATGTAATGAAAACAAACCTAAATAATTTTTTGGTCGCAGATGATATTATCGGATTTCTCAAGGAAAAACATGATGATTTTGTTTTTACACACAATAATGTCCTACAATATGCAAAAGATCCTTTCTGCCCCAAATGCAACAAGAAAATGGTCATGAATGGATTCAATAGATATGGAAAGAAAAAGATAGGAAAGGTCAAAACCCAAAGATACATATGTCCCACATGCAAAACAAATCATGAGATGTCAAACGATGTTATTTATGGTATTATCTCTAATTTCATGAAAACAATAACAAACATGATCTTGAAAATGAGAAGTGGATACCTCTCTTTTGAATGCATTGCCGAGACATTGGAA
>JAYEFL010000297.1:0-29285 GCA_034658635.1 Bacteroidota bacterium
TATCCTTCACTATCAAAGCCCCCACTTTTCGTCTCTTACAATAGGAGTTCTCTGCCCAGATACTGGCCATGCGGAGGTAACGTTGATCTATTTTTGCTTGCTTACTATTTTCTTTCATTATTTTGGGACTCGTCAGCCTTGAGCCCTGAGCCTTGAGCCTTGAGCCTTGAGCCTTGAGCCTTGAGCCTTGAGCCTTGAGCCTTGAGCCTTGAGCCTTTAATTGTGTGCAAATGTAGAAAGAATCGATTAATATTACCTTGTTGGTGTTTTTGTATTGGATGTTCACTATTTTTGAACTTAAAGAGTCAAACTTTTATAATGAAAATCAAGCATTTTATCACTGCTTTTCTACTGCTGGTATTATTAGTCAGGTGTTCTGATCCAAATTATCCACCTACCCTGGTTGGACTTGTAGCTTCTTCTTCCCTTGTGGAGACAGAACAGGAAATTGTGCTGTCGTGTTTGGCAATGGATTTGGACGATGATAGTCTCACTTACACATGGTCTTCATCTGCAGGGATATTCAAGTTTGGCAATGAAACGGATTCAGTTTATTGGGTAGCACCATCGATTGAAGGTAATTATCAGATTGAAGTTGGGGTTAGTGATGGTAAAAAAACCACGATAGGAAGTTTGGATATTTTTGTGATTCCTGAAATAATTATTGGTGAGTTTACAGATGATCGCGACGGAAGCGTATATCCTTTTGCAAGTATTGGAACTCAGATCTGGATGACTGAGAACCTTGCCTGGTTACCTGACATTAATGTACCTGATTCAGGATCTATGATTGATCCCAGATACTATGTGTACGATGATAATTATGGAGTGCTGTACAATTATCAGGCTGCGCTGATTGCTTGTCCTGATGAATGGCATCTGCCAACAAGTGAAGAAAGCGACACATTAGTAAATTTCCTTGGAGTTGATCCGGGATATCAAATGAAGTCTCAGCAAGGTTGGGCAGAAGAAGGAATGGGTAGTAACAGCAGTATGTTTAATGCTCTGCCGGCAGGATATCGATATTTTGAAGGCCAGTTTGGGGGGATTAACGAGTATGCCTATTTCTGGACATCCAGCATTACCAGATCCGATTATCCAATCATGTATTATTTGACCTCAGCTTCCGACGAAGTATTCCAGGGTCCAACCCAATATCCTTCTTATGGTTTTTCAGTGAGGTGCATAAAAAACAAATAAGGCTCAAAACCCTTAAGTCCTAAGCCTTATTTTCTATTTCCTCTCTTCGTACCCAGAGCCGGGGTCGAACCGGCACGAACTTGCGTTCACTGGTGTTTGAGACCAGCGCGTCTACCAATTCCGCCATCTGGGCAAGGGGGTGAGAGTTTGAGTGTGATGGTGTGCGTGTGAATTTTGCGATGCGAAGATAGTGCTATTTTCTAAAAAATAAAACCCCCTCCGGGTGGAGGGGGTTGGGGGAGGTGAATTACTTCACCAGCAACTTCGTCACGCTATTATTAACTTTCAGGAAGTACATTCCTTTTGCGAAAGTTGTAAGATCAATCGTTTCGTTGTGGCTCATTACTGATTCCACACGATTTTGATAAATTGTCTGTCCATGGATGTTAACAACGCTGATATTCAGGCTGCTGACTGTTTTGTTTTGAACATTCAATGTGAAAATACCATTATTCGGGTTTGGATATACTTTCAGGCTGGAGCTCAGATCATCGAGTGAAACTCCAAGTGAAACTCCATCGTTGTAAACATCATCAGTCACATTGAAGAAATGCGTTTTGTATACACGATTTGGTCCGCCCATTGGGAATTCTGAAGTATCCCAGTTTCCGTTGATACGATACTTATATTCAATATTTGCATAAACAGGAATACCTGTTACTGTGAGAGTATAGACACCATCTCCATCGGGATCCTCCATATGGTCTGATCCACTCCATTCATTTATTGAGCCTGCCATGTCAACGAAATTCCCCCATTCGGGATGGAAATATCCATTGGCAATCGGAACGTTCATGTCGACATTGAAAACTACTGTTCCGTCGGTTGGAGCACCTTCTTCGGAAATATTCATACGGATCATTGACATGTCAGTTGTGTTGATGTACCATGTTCCGTCTCCTCCGATCAATTGGTAAATGGATTTATTCCTGTTGTATTTATGATCCAGATCGGATCCGATAGTGAATCTGAACAGATTGTTATCAGGACTTACTCCACCGCCATGGAAAACCTGAATTGAAGCAATGTATTGCCCTGGTATCAGGAATTCTGATTCACCGTCTTTCTCAAATGGAAGAGTTACCCAGGTATTAATCATTTCTTCTTCAACCTCCCACCACTCAGAAGCTATTAGCTCAACCCAGGCTTCAGCATCTTCATCATAATAGAAAATGAAATACTGGAAACTATATCCAATCTGAGTACTGGCTTGAGGATTTTCCGGACGCTGCTGAATGAAGACAGACATTGAATTAACCTCTGTCTCACTAGTTATGTCGTAAATCACACCCAAAAAGTCACCATCATTATTTCCCCATGAAGCTGTACTGGAGTAAGTCTCAAAATCCCAGTCAGCAAAAGAATAAATACTGTCGGTTACATGAAACCAGTCTTCATAGGTGTTGTTTGAAGGAACTCCATCCTCTTGCTCCTGTTGGGCAGTCATTTTGAACTTATATGAGCCATAATTGTCAGGAAAATATGGAGTTGTTACTTCCAGGGTATCCCGGTCAAGTGCCCAAATGTCTTTTCCTTCAGAAGTTTCGTTATAGACTGATGATCCATTTTGCCATACCTCGGCGTTGAGTTGACAGGTGTACTGATCATCACTACCAGCATTGAGGAAGGCACCTTTGAAAGTCCATCCTCCAAGGGTCTCATTTATTTGTGACAATGGAGTCATAAACACATAGCCCTCATCCGAGTCGTCATCGAACAGATCTGACATCATCACCCAGGAATTTTCTAGTTGAAGCTCATTGACATAGCCTTCGCTGAGCTGAAAGTCATCTATGCACCAGAAATAACGGCGGTTGTCGTTCCATACAAATCGAATCCATACATCGTTCATTCCTGCAGCAACTTCAGAGATATTAACCTCTACAAAAGGATTCTTGCAAAATGAATTAGTTGGAGTTCCAAATGCCATATTGTATTCTGCCCAGTGAACACCCTGGTCATTACTTATCATGACTATTACGCTTGGTGCTCCGGAGCAACATGATCTGAAGTACTGTCGCATTTTCATCACAACAGAAGCGTGAGCAGAACAATCAATCGGAGCCATTTGAAACCAGGCATGACCATTGTTGCTGCTACTAACGCCATCGACGTAGTTGTATTCATCCATTGGAATAACAAAATACCCGTCGTCTGGTGTCAGTGAGTATTTATGTCCTGGCTCAAAGCTGAATCTACCTAAAATACTGTCGGTACCAGCTCTCCATTCCCAATAATGGCCCATATCTTGTTCATCAACTATTTGCCAGCCTTCTGGCAGTGACCATCCTCTAGGGTCTGTTGCATCTTCGAAGTTGAAAGTTTCTGAAAAGAAAACTTCTCCTTCAAATTTTGTGTCTGGCATCTGGATGTTCTCCTGGCCATAGAGGGTTCTGTCGACCTCTGACACTTTTTCATTTACCTTAACTCTTTGAGAAAAGGCAGCTGAAAAAATAAAAATTGAACATAGAAAAAGAGTAATTTTTTTCATACAGTTTGATTTGATGTTTAATTGATAAAAAACCCCCTCCCGGGGAAGGAGGGGGTTGAATAGAGGTGAATTACTTCACCAGTAACTTAGTTACCTTATTATTAACTTTCAGGAAGTACATTCCTTTAGCGAAAGTAGTTAGATCAATCGTTTCGTTGTGGCTTATTGCTGATTCCACACGATTTTGATAAATAGTTTGTCCCTGAATGTTGATAACACTGATATTCAGGTTTGCAGAAACTTTATTCTGAACTTCAAGGGTGAAAATACCATTGTTTGGGTTTGGATATACCTTCAGGCTGGAAGTCAGATCATCCAGTGAAACTCCTAATGAAACGCCGTCGTTATAAACGTCGTCAGTCACATTAAAGAAGTGTGTTTTGTATACACGATTTGGACCGCCCATTGGGAATTCTGAAGTATCCCAGTTTCCGTTTATACGATACTTATACTCAATATCTGCATATACTGGAATACCAGTTACAGTAAGGGTATAGACACCATCTCCATCAGGATCTTCCATTGGAGCAGATCCGCCCCATTCGTTAATTGAACCTGCCATGTCAACGAAGTTCCCCCACTCAGGATGGAAGTATCCGTTGGTAATCGGAACGTTCATGTCAACATTGAAAACTACGGTTCCATCTGTTGGAGCACCGGAATAATTCAGATTCATACGAATCATGGAAAGGTCTGTTGAGTTAATACTCCAGCCTCCATCGCCGGTTGACAATGAATAGATAGTCTTGTTCTGGTTATACTTATGATCCCGGTCAGAACCAATTGTAAAACGGTATACGTTGTTGTTAGGACCAACTCCACCATTATGGAAAACCTGAATAGCTGCGATATATTGACCTGGTAACAGGAATTCTGATTCGCCGTCTTTTTCCATTGGAAGTGTTACCCAGGCATTAATCATATCTTCTTCAACTTCCATCCACTCTGAAGCAATTAACTCAACCCAGAATTCTGCATCTTCATCATAGTAGAAGATAAAGTACTGGAAGCTGTAACCAACCTGTGTACTGGCTGTTGGGTTTTCAGGACGCTGTTGGATGAATACTGACATAGAGTTTACTTCACACTCCTGAGTTACATCATAAACAACTCCAAGGTAGTCTCCGTCGTTATTTCCCCAGGAGGCTGTACTGGAGTAGGTCTCAAAATCCCAGTCAGAAATAGAGTATATGCTGTCTGTTACATGGAACCAATCTTCGTACACGTTGTTTACAGGTACTGCATCGGTTTGTTCCATGATTGCGGTCATCTTGAACTTGTATGAACCATATTCATCAGGAAAATAAGGAGTTGTGACATTAAAAGTATCACGGTCAAGTGTCCAGATATCTCTTCCTTCAGAAGTTTCATTGTATACAGAAACGCCGTTTTTCCAAACTTCTGCATTCAGCTGAGTTGTATAGGTATCTTCACTACCAGCATTAGTCATAGCTCCGCGGAAAGTCCATCCACCGAGCGCATCATTGATTTGAGACAAGGGAGTCATAAAAACAAATCCTTCGTCTAAGTCATCATCAAAAAAATCTGACATGTATACCCATGAATCCTCCAACTGAAGTTCATTTGTGTAACCCTCAGAAAGCTCAAAGTCATCAACACACCAGAAATAATGGCCATTGCCACCCCAGACAAACTTAACCCAAACGTCACTCATTCCGGCTGCAACATCTGAGATGTTAATTTCAACAATCGGATTCTGGCAGAAAACATTTGTACCGGTACCGAAAGCCATATTGTAATCAGCCCAGTGAACACCCTGGTCGATACTAATACTAACTGTTACATTAGGAGATCCACAACAAGCTCTGAAGTATTGACGGAGCTTCATAATGACTGATGCGCGTCCTGAGCAATCAATTGACGGCATCTGAAACCAGCTGGGACCTGAGAAATCGGTGCTACCGCCATCAGCATGATTATACTCATCCATAGGAAGAACAAAATAACCATCTTCAGGTGTCAGGGAATAAATATGACCAGGCTCAAAGGTGTAGTTTCCTTTGATGCTGTCAGAACCAGCTCTCCATGTCCAAAATGTACCGTTATCACCATCATCAACGATTTGCCAACCTTCGGGTGGTGACCAGCCTCTTTCGTCAGACGGATCTGCAAAGTCAAAGGTCTCAGTAAAGAACACATCACCTTCTCCTTTGAATGAAGACTGCTCAAAGGTAGGATGATCGTATAGAACACGGTCAACAGGAATAACATTTGGGTTAACCTTAAATTTTTGACCGTAGCTGACGGTTACAAGAAGGAAAAGGGACAATAGCAGAGTAAATTTTTTCATAAACATTTCAATTAAGTGTTAATACTATGAGGTTTGCTCAATTAGTTTTTGGGAATGAAAAATTACCATTTTTTTTTATTCCTACCTAATTTAATGCTGTACATTTGTCTACACATGCATGCAGATGGTCGAAAAGAGGGTTGTTTGGGTGATTTATTGAACGATTATCTTTTTAACCTGATTGTTTATTCTCAAAAAACACAAGCCTTTAGAGTAGTCAGTCAAATTAATTTCTTCCTGATGACTTAGCACCCCTGTGACGATTCTATTGTATACAATCTGACCTTGAATATTTGTCAATTGGATATTCAGATCGTTGGATTGTTTCTGATTTACAGAGATTGTAAAACTTCCATTGTTCGGATTTGGGAAAACACTGATGCTTGCACTGAGATCGATTGGATTGGACCCAAGAACATATCCTTCATCATTATATAAATCGTTGGTGGAATTGAAGTATCTGACCATGAATTCACGATTCGGTCCACCAGCAGGGAATTCTGAAGTATCCCAGCTTCCATTGATGCGATATTTGTATTCCATTTCAGTGAATACCGGAATCTCAGTAATAGCCAATGTATAAACTCCATCACCATCATTATCAGTCATTTGTACAGAACCTGTCCAGTCGTTAAATGTTCCGGCAATATCTACAAAATCGTTAGCTGGTTTAAAATCATCACTCAGAATTTGTCCGTTCATGTCAACATTGAAAGTAACAGTTGCCGCAGTTGGTCCGCCACTTTCATTAAAATTCATACGGATCATATTAAGTTTTCCTGGTGAGCTCCATCCGTCTTCATCCGTTGCGAAGAGCATCCCATTTTTCCCGTCAGGTGAGTAGTATGACTGGTCATAACCGATAGAGAATCGAAAAACGGCGTTATCAGCATTTTCACCTCCACCATGCCATGTTTGTATTGCGGCCATGTAAGTACCTGCTTCAAGAAATTCTGATTCTCCGTCTTTTTCCATTGGAAGAGTCAGCCATTCGTCCAGATCTTCTTCTTCTATTGTGTAGATGTCTGAAGCAATGAAGGGTACCCATCCTTCTTCTCCCATATCCTTCCATAACCAGAACATACATTCCATACCTGGTCTGGTGCCTGTTCCCGGATTGTCAGGTCTTGAGGTTACAAGAACTGATATACTATTCACTTCCAGGGGTTTGGTGAGTTCATATATTACACCCAACTGGTCGCCATCATTGTTTCCACCTACCCATCCTGAGGTACTTTGATTGGTTTCAGCTGAATCATCACAGCGTGAATAAATACTGTCACTGACTGTCAGGTAGTAACTGGCTTTATTATTAGCAGGCACTTGTTCTTCGTTATCAGAAATTGCAGTATAGTTTATATGATAATCCCCATATCCATCTGCTTGAAAGTCCTGGTAATTAAGTGTCAGTGTATCACGGTCAAGTGCCCAGATTATTGATGTCTCGGAGGTGCCTGAATAGAATACTGATCCGTTTTTATTGACATCTACCTGCAGGGCAACATTCTCCTGGTCATTTATTCCTCCGTTCAGAAAAGCACCCCAGAAAGTATGTTGTCCAAATCCGGATTCATCCATCAGAGCCCATGGAAGGTATGGTAAGAAACCTTCATCATTATCTTCGAGTGTATTATATAATAAGGCACGATCATCTTCTAAAACCAGTTCATTCTGGTAGGCTTCAGAAAGACTGAGGTCATCTATAGCCCAAAAATAATGTGATGCATCGGCAAAACGGAACCTCAGGCTTACCTGGCCCATACCGGCAGCAACATCCGAGATGTTTATTTCCACGTCGTTTCGAAGTGCAAAATCGTTGACATCTGTACCAAAACGGCAGTCGTATTCTGACCAGTGAACGCCTCCATCATTGGTTACCATTAGCCTGAGTGTGTAAGAATCATTACAGCATGACCTGAAATCCTGGTAGAACTTAACTACTACTGAACTTTTATCAGAACAATCAATAATCGGAGTCTGGAAATAGGCCCCAACTGCATTATCAGTTGCAACTCCGTCAACATTATTATATTCATCGGCGGGCAAAACCAACCATCCATCATCCTGAGAATAAGAATCTAATCCTTCAAGCTGTGTAAAAAGTCCGGTAATACTGTCAGCGCTCCATCTCCATGGCATGCCGAAATCTGTTTCATCAACAGAAATCCATCCTTCCGGCCAGGAAAATCCCGGAGGATTTGAGCTGTCTTGAAAATCGAAAGTTGTTTCCCAGAAAACATCTCCATCTGCTTTAACAGACTTTGTATTTGGGTGAGAGACAGGGGCTCCCTGATTCGTTAGTGCTGGTTTTCTCTGGACTTGTGAGAAAAGAAAAACAGGAATCAGAAGCAAGATCAAAAGAGTCGTAAATTTTTTAATGTCACAATCAGGTAGATCTGGCATATTCTTTCATGAGCTTGATAAAAGCTTTCTTTTTACGTTCAGAAACATCGACCTGGGTGCCGTCTTCAAATACAATATATCCACCCCGGCCGCTTATATATTTTTTGATGTAATTCAGGTTTACGAGGTGTTTGCTATGTACTCTTACAAATGGCATATCTTCAAGTAGTCTCTCAAAATTGTTGAGTGTTTTGGAGGTTACTACTTTTCTGTCGCCAGTGATGAAAAATGTTGTGTAGCTGCCATTTGCTTCACATCTGATGATGTCAACAATTTTATAAACCTCGAATCCATCCATTGAGGAAAGAATTATCCGCTCATTCAGGTTTTTCAGACTCTCTTTTAAAACAGAGACCCTTTCACCAATATCTTCTTGTCCTCTGATTTCCTGAAATCGTTCAACTGCCTGTTTCAACTGTTCGGCATTTATAGGTTTCAGCAAATAATCCAATGCTGAAAATTCGAAGGCTTTCAGTGCATATTGGTCATATGCGGTTGTGAAGATGACTTCAAAATCTGTATGGTTTGTACCTTCCAGCACTTCAAACCCTTGCCCATCAGGCAAAGCAATGTCAAGGAAAACCAGTTCAGGTTTAATTTCATCAATGATTTGAATGGCTTCTTCAACCGATTGGGCCCGTCCGTCAATCTGAACATCAGGGCAATATTTATTTAATAGAATTTCAAGCGCCTCCAGGCTGTTGTCTTCATCTTCAACCAGTACTGCATGAATTAGTGATGCCATAGGATTTAGGTATTTGATATCCGAATAAATATACGAGGAATTTCTGAAACATTCAATCGGGGCATTATTATGCTGCAAATGCTATTTTATCGCATACCCAGAACGGATATTCAAAGCAATAGAATCACTATCAAACCCGCAAAGGGCACGCAATTGACGCTGTGTACCATGCTCAATGAATTCATCAGGAATACCCATGCGCTTGACTTTCACCTGGTAGTCATTAGCTTCCTTAAATTCTAATATTGCGCTTCCAAATCCTCCGATAAGGCTGCCATCTTCAATAGTGATTATATATGAATGATTGGAAAAGGCCTCATGAAGCAGCTCCTCATCCAGCGGTTTCACAAAGCGTAAATCGTAATGACTAGGGTTCAGACCTTCTTCTTTTACCTTTTTCATTGCAGCAGTTACCAGATTTCCAGGATGCCCTATTGATAGTATTGCTACTTTTTCTCCTTTTTGGATCAATCGTCCTTTTCCAACAGGGAGCTCTTCGAAAGGAATCTGCCAATTAACATGAATGCCTTTTCCTCTTGGATAACGGATAACAAAGGGGCCTGACAAACGTAACTGGGCAGTATACATAAGATTCCGTAATTCTATTTCATCCATCGGAGCAGATACAATCATATTTGGTACCATGCGCATATAGGAGAGATCGAAAACTCCGTGATGTGTTGCTCCATCAGCTCCAACCAATCCTCCGCGATCAAGGCAAAAAATAACTGGTAAATTTTGTAGGGCTACGTCATGAATTACCTGGTCATAAGCCCTCTGCATGAAGGTTGAATAAATATTACAGAAAGGAATTAATCCCTGTGTTGCCATTCCGGCAGCAAAGGTAACGGCGTGTTGTTCAGCAATGCCTACATCAAAAGTTCTTTCAGGCATTTTCTCCATCATTATATTCAGGGAAGACCCACTGGGCATTGCAGGAGTTATTCCCACAATTTTATCATTTTGTTCAGCAAGCTCCAAAAGTGTGTGTCCGAATACCTCCTGATAATTAAGCGGAAATCCAGAAGATTCATCTTTAATTAATTCTCCGGTAAGCTTATTAAACTTACCCGGGGCATGGAAGGTGGTCTGATTAATTTCTGCCTGCTTGAATCCCTTGCCTTTTTTTGTTACTATGTGCAGTAATTTAGGACCATTAATCTGTTTCAGGTCCTGAAGGATTTTTGTAAGATGAATAACATCATGTCCATCAACCGGACCAAAATACCTGAAATTTAATGATTCGAAGAGATTACTCCGCTTTAGAATCATTGACTTCAAGGCATTCTCTAGTGTTTGAACAAATCGCCGCGTATAAGGAATAACTTTACTAATCTTCCCAAGGGCATTCCAGGTATCGTTTTTGAAGCGATTATAATGCTTGGAGGTGGTTATATCAAGCAGATATTCTTTTATAGCTCCCCGGTTTGGGTCGATAGCCATATTGTTATCGTTCAATATTACCAAAAGGTTTGATTTTTCAATTCCAGCATTGTTTAAACCTTCCAGAGCCATTCCTCCTGAAAGGGCGCCATCGCCGATGATTGCAATCGTTTGTCTGTTTTTTTCGTTTTTCCTGTTGGCAGCAACTGCCATACCCAGCGCTGCAGAAATAGAGGTGGAGGAGTGTCCTGTTCCAAAGGCATCAAACTGGCTTTCAGACATATTTGGGAATCCACTAATTCCCTTAAATTTCCGATTAGTATGAAAACGATCTCTTCTGCCTGTAAGGATTTTGTGTCCGTAAGCCTGATGACCAACATCCCAAATCAGGTGATCATATGGGGTGTTGTACACATATTGTAAGGCAACTGTTAGTTCAACCACCCCGAGGCTGGCACCAAAATGCCCGGGGTTGCATGAAACCTCTTCAATAATGAAGTCTCTCAGTTCTGAGCAAAGTTGGATCAGATCGTCGGGCTGGAGTTTTTTTATATCATCCGGTCCTTCTATATTATTAAGAAGGGGAAACTTTTTCTCTTCCATATTCCAGTTCTTCCAGAGCTTCCAAAGATACAATTTTTGAATTATTATCTTTACAGATCAAACGCTTTGCAAAGCTTGAAAATTATGAAAAACTCAATTCATTTTCTAATTGTTATTATTTTTCTGTTTAGTGCCTGTGTTCCTCTAGCTCAATACAAGCAGCTGGAAGCAGATAAGTTATCACGGGATGCCGGATATGAGCAGCTGCGGAACGAGAACTACAGCCTTGACGTGACCAATACTGAGTTGAAAGCGAGAATACAGGTACTTGAAAGACACATTAAGCGTCTTGATGATGATCATTTGCAAGTACAGCGCGATTACAATCGCATAGAAGATAAATACCAGAAAACTAATGAGTTATATCAGAATCTCCTCAGAATGCAGACGGAACTTGCATCCGGAACAGATAGGGAATCTTCTAGAATCCTGAAGGAATTGCAGGCTCTTCAACAGAGTTTGATGGAAAAGGAGGATCGTTTGATCAGGCTTGAATCATCTTTAAATCAGAAGCGCAGAAATCTTGAACAACTACAGGAGGAATTCGGAACACAGAACTCCCGTTTGATGGAGCTGGAAAATATTTTATCTCACAAGGACTCCATAATGAATGGTTTGCGAGCCAAAGTAGCTCAGGCATTATATGCATTTGAATCAGATGAATTAAGTGTTGAGTTGAAGAACGGGAAGGTTTATATTTCTCTTGAAGAGAAGCTTTTGTTCAGCTCGGGGAGCTATAAGGTGGCTGTTAAGGGAAGGGATGCTCTGAAGAAGCTTGCTGGTGTGCTTGAGCAGAACCCTGATATTCAGATTTTAATTGAGGGTCATACTGATAATGTGCCGATTAACAGTACATCAGATTTAATGATTGACAATTGGGATCTTAGCGTAAAAAGAGCCACATCAATAGTTAGGATTTTATTGGATAATTCGGGTATTGACCCAAAAAGATTGACGGCTGCGGGCAGAGGTGAATTCTTACCGGTAGCTGATAATGCTGTTACTGAAGGGAAGCAAAAAAACCGCAGAACAGAAATTATTCTGACTCCACGCTTAGATGAGTTATTCAATCTAATTGGAAATTAGCAATAATCAGATTGTCATAATATCTTTCTCTTTTTCTTCGATTTTTTCTTCGATAAGCTTGATGTATTTGTCGGTTAGATCCTGAACTTCTTTTTCGGCATTTTTTTCTTCATCTTCAGAAAGTCCCTCTTTGAGTAATTTTTTCAGATAATCATTTGCATCTCGTCTGGCATTCCTGACACTCACTTTTCCGTTTTCACCTTCAGTTTTGACCTGTTTCACCAGCTCCTGTCTGCGTTGTTCAGTCAGGGCGGGGATATTGATTCGGATAATTTCCCCGTTATTCATAGGATTTAGTCCGAGATTAGTAGCCATAATAGATTTTTCAATTGGGTCTATCATTGTTTTTTCCCATGGTTGAATAGCGATTGTTCTTGCATCCGGGGTATTGATATTGGCTACCTGATTCAAAGGAGTCTGGCTTCCATAGTAATCAACGACAACTCCGTCAAGCATATTTACGTTTGCCCGACCGGCACGAATTTTAGTCAGGTCGGAGTCAAGATGTTTCGCTGAGCGCTGCATTTTCTCTTCCGCATCTTCCAGTACAAGTTCTACTTCTTCATTCATGGCGCTAAAATTATCTAATTTTCCACTAATGTTCCAATTTTTTGACCTGAAATCAGTTTTTCCAGGTTTCCCGGGGTATCCATATCAAACACAAGGATCGGCATATTGTTCTCTCTGCACAGGGTGAATGCAGTTTGATCCATGATTCGTAAATTTTTAGCAATGACCTCGTCGAAACTGATAGCATCAAATTTTGTTGCATTTGGATCCTTTTCAGGATCAGCTGAATAGATTCCATCAATACGGGTTCCTTTCAGCAATGCTTCTGCCCTGATCTCAACAGCTCTAAGTGCTGCGGTTGTGTCAGTAGTGAAGAAAGGATTACCAGTTCCGGCTGAAAAGATGCAAATCTCATTTTGCTCCAGTGATTCAATTACCCTGTCGCGATTCCAGAATTCTGCTACTGGTTCCATGCGTATCGAAGTAAATACTCTTGCTGGAATTCCTTTTGATTGAAATCCTGATTGCAAAGCCAGGCCGTTTATAACAGTTGCTAGCATACCCATGTAATCACCTTTGACGCGGTCAAAGCCGGCTTCGGTACCTGATAAGCCTCTGAAGATGTTGCCACCTCCAATAACAATTCCCATTTGAACACCAAGTTCGCGGACTTTAATAATTTGTTCAATATAGATTTGCAGATGTTTTTGATCAATCCCGGAATTTTGTTGACCCATCAAAGATTCTCCGCTAAGTTTAAGAAGGATTCTATTATATTTTTTCACAATCACATATTATTGGTCGCCCGAAGGTAAAAAAAAAGAGGGTGTCTGCATTATGCAGCACCCTCTTTTTAAATACCTCGTGGTCAGTTTCTTGTAAATTCTCTTTATACGTTAAGTGAAAAACGTACAAATTCAGTAACTGTCAGACCCTTGCTGGCTTGATTCAGATAATCGGCTACACTGGTCTTATTATCTTTGATAAATTGCTGACTTAAAAGAGTATTCTCTTTGAAGAATTTATTCAGTTTTCCTTCGGCAATTTTATCGATTAGTTTTTCAGGTTTCCCTTCCTGGATTGCAATTTCGCGTCCAATTTCCAGTTCCTTAGCCACAATATCTGCGGGCACATCATCTTTGTTAACAGAAACAGGACTCATTGCTGCAACCTGCATAGCAACATCTTTACCAACCTGTTCTTCAATATTTTCCTGGTTGAGACCTACCAAGGTTGCCAGTTTATTACCTGGGTGGA
This sequence comes from Bacteroidota bacterium, assembly GCA_034658635.1. GTDB lineage: Bacteria > Bacteroidota > Bacteroidia > Bacteroidales > UBA12481 > JABHCC01. Next base: position 13,990 of record JAYEFL010000297.1, read on the forward strand.
TATATCCAACTACGTGAGGGGCTTCAACTTTTGCATAAAAGCTTAAGTCAACTTTCTCGCCGATAATACCGGATTGGATAGTTACTTCCTCTTCAACTGTTTTTCCATCAAGCACAAGAGCTTTCAGGGCACTCAGATCGGCGGGCATTTCGCCAAGAGCTGTATTTGCAATCTTGGTTGCAAAATTCACATAGTCGGTATTTTTTGCAACAAAATCAGTTTCACAATTCAATACTATGATAACACCTTTCTTATTATCGCTTGATGTTACTGCGATAACTGAACCTTCAGTGGCATCACGATCAGCACGTTTCGATGCGATTTTTTGTCCTTTTTTACGAAGGATATCTATTGCCTGATCAAAATCACCGTTGGTTTCAACCAGGGCATTTTTGCAATCCATCATTCCGGCACCGGTCATTTTCCGAAGTTTGGCAACGTCAGAAGCTTTGATATCAGCCATTATTGTAATTTTTTATTAAAGTATTGTGATTATTCAGCACTAAACAGTGCCAGAGCCCTCATCAATTTTTTTTGCAGGAGTTCTCTTTCTTGCTGAGGTTCTTCTACCAGAAGTTTTTTCTTCTTTGTCTTCTGATTTTTTAGCTTGAACCGGCTTGTCAGCAGCCTCTTTTTCCTTTTCAGACCTTCTTTCGTTAAGGCCTTCTTCAATAGCCTTACACATAATGCCTGTTATTAAAGCAATTGATTTGGTGGCATCGTCATTAGACGGTATTGCATAATCAACTGATTCAGGATCAGAATTGCTATCGACCATTCCAAAAACAGGAATATTGAGTTTTCTTGCTTCTGCAACAGCGATTTTTTCTTTGGATACATCAACAACAAAAAGAGCTGCTGGCAAACGTGTAAGGTCTTTAATACTGCCCAGTATTTTTTCCAATTTAGCACGCTGACGAGTAACCTGGAGTTTTTCCCTTTTTGACATGTGATCAAAAGTACCATCGGTAGCCATTTTGTCAATAGCGCCCATTTTTTTAATGCCTTTTCTTACTGTCGGGAAATTTGTAAGCATACCACCTGACCAACGTTCTGTGATATAAGGCATCCCTATAGCCTTAACGTTTTCCGCAACAATTTCTGTTGCTTGTTTTTTTGTAGCAACGAAAAGAATTTTACGGCCTGATTTGGCGATTCTTTTCAGTGCATCTGCAGTTTCATCAATTTTAACTACAGTTTTATGGAGGTCCAGAATATGGATTCCATTACGTTCCATAAAGATGTAGGGTGCCATATTTGGATTCCACTTTCTTTTTAAGTGCCCAAAATGTACTCCGGCATCGAGTAATTCTTTGAAATTTGTCCTTGACATAATAATGTTTTAGTTTACTTTCTGATTTTGCAACCTGCAGGTAGCTCAAAAGAAGTCCTGCCGATTTAGATTCTAAACTAATCTTGGTTGTAAAACTTTTAACGTTTTGAGAATTGGAAACGCTTACGCGCTTTCGGGCGACCGGGTTTTTTCCGTTCAACCACTCTGGGGTCTCTTGTTATAAATCCATTAGCACGCAATTCTTTTTTTGATTCTGGATCAATTTTTACTAATGCGCGCGCAATGGCTAAGCGAAGAGCCTCAGCCTGACCTTTAACTCCACCCCCGTCAAGATTGACGCGAATGTCATAACGGTCAGCAACTTCAAGCAAGTTAAGAGGTTGCAGTACGATATACCGGAGCTGATCCAACGGGAAGTACTCTTTTATGTCCTTCTTGTTGATAGTGATCTGTCCTTTACCGTCACTTAAGAAAATTCGCGCTATCGCTGCCTTTCTTCTCCCAATGGCATTTACTACTTCCATGCGATTTATTTGTGATTAATGATAACTTCCTTAGGTTTTTGTGCCTTATGAGAATGTTCTGTTCCAACATAAACATACAGGTTTCTGAACAATACACTTCCCAGTCGATTTTTTGGTAACATACCCTTTATCGCACGCTCAACAAGGCGTGTTGGATCTTTTGCAAACAACTGAGCAGGAGTTGTAATCTTTTGTCCTCCAGGATATCCGGAGTGTGAAAAGAATTTACGATCAGTCCATTTTTTCCCTGTGAGCTTTATCTTTTCTGCATTCAGAACGATAACGTTATCTCCACAATCAACATGCGGGGTAAAATCAGGTCTGTGCTTTCCGCGCAGCATCATGGCCACTTGAGATGATAATCGTCCTAATGGAATATCTGTTGCATCCACGACAACCCATTCTTTGGTGACGGTTACTTTGTTAGCCGAGATGGTTTTGTAGCTTAATGTGTCCACTTTAACCAGTTTAAACAATGATTACTAATTCCTTGATAGCAAAGAGCAAACAGTGCCCTTACTAAATCGGAGTGCAAAAATACAATTAATTTTATATATCCCAAGGTCTTGGGATGCCTTTTTGTTGATAAGCTGTTGAAAGGTACTTCTTGTGATTGCGCTCAGGATGAAAAAACGCCGATTTTTTTTAGTATAATTTCAGTAATCTGTAGAGCTTCATACCCATCTTCTATGCTGGCCAGCGGCCTGCGATTGTTTGCCTTGCGTTGAAAAAAAGATACACATTCCCGGGTTAAAGACTCTTCATCCACTGTTACATTTCCTATTCCAAGTAGTCCTTTTATTGGCCATAGAAGTGTTTTTTCAGGCTTAGAGTTGTAATATGTGTGAGCCCATGATTCTCCTTTGATCAAATCCAGTTTAAATACCTGTTCGTGATCAATAATCTCCAGTTCTCGTTTTTCTGATAATCCCAGATTGCTCAGATTTATGGTAGCAACAGTTCCGTTGTGGAATTCCATACGGATATCGAAAACGCGTCCTATATCAGAGGTTATTTTTGATAAATGCGCCTGTACCTTTTTTAGTTGTTCAGGAACTAAAGCCAGGATAGAATCTACATCATGAATAATATGTTGTAAGAATACCTGGTCATTTCCAGGCATGATCAAATCCTGTTTTTCATGCAGAAGCCTTATAAACTTGGGTTTTTGCAGTATATCCTGGACGGCACGAAAAGCCGGATGATAACGATCATGGTGTCCTACCTGAACATCAACGTGGGCTTCTCTGGCAAGATTGACCAGTTGATTGGCCTGCTTCTGAAAATCTACTATTGGGAAACCCAGCAGAACATGACGTGAGCGACGCAATGATAGAATGGCTGCTTCAATACTGTGGGTAGTCATTTCAGGAATCCATACAGCATCTGATTCTTGCAAACAAGGAGCCGTCAAAAGTTTTTCCGGGGGATAGTCAGCCGTCCTTCCCGTAATACGGAAGGGAGCATCCTGTGAAAATGCGTTCAGATTTTCTTCCCAAACAGGATTATTTGCTAAAATGCTAACACTTATCATAGCTATTGACTGCAAAATAAGCTGTTTAACTGTGCGTTTTACGCAAAATTGCAGGAACTTTTCAAATGGTAGCTGTGGAAAACCTATTTTTGTAGTCAGATTATGAAGGAATTTTTCAAAAATCTTGTTGATAAGCGCAATATCCACCACCAGATATATATTATGTTGCTGGCGTTGTTTGTGATTTTTCTGCCAACCTCTAAATATATGACCAGCCTGGTGCAATTTCTGATAGTTATACACTGGGTTGTAAGAGGGAAATTGAAATTTCGCATGCTTCAAGCTGTCAAATCTCCAACTTTATGGATTCTATTTCTTGTTTTTCTCTGGCATGTGCTTGCGATGGTATATACTAATGACCTGAATTATGGTTTACACGATCTCAAGATTAAAGTGCCCCTGCTTCTTCTGCCCCTGGTTATTGGTACCAGTGAAAAATTATCTCCGGGAGAGCTGCGTTTAGTTTTGCTGTTCTTTGTGGCAGCTGTTTTTTCTGCCAGCCTGGTTTCGATTTCAGCAATTCTTGGCTGGACTCCTATGGCGATTAAGGATTTCAGGGATGCATCTCTTTTTATATCACATATACGCTTCGCCTTACTGGTTGATATGGCCATTTTCATACTTACTTTTTATGCTCTCAGACCTCAGGCCAGAATTAGAGACAGATGGGTGTATTTTTTTGTAGCAGTATATTTTGTTGGATTCCTTATTCTGAGTAAAGCTCTTACAGGCCTTGTTGTTGCCCTGATTGTTGGAGTTCTTCTGTCGCTGAGATGGATACTGACCCACAAAGGATTTATGGCCAGGTGGTTTGCTCTGGTTGGAGTGCTGACTATTCCGGTTTTGGTTTCTACATATATAGGATCAGAGATTAATAGTTTCTATATCTTAAAAGATGATCTTACCCAGTTAGACCAACATACTATACAGGGTAATTTATATTGGCATGATACAACTAACCTGCAGCTGGAGAATGGACATTACGTCGGGCTATACTGGTGTGAAAAAGAGTTGAAGACTGCGTGGAAAGAGAAATCTGATTTTGCCTATGAAAAACTTGATAAACGGGGACAGGATATCAAATACACACTAATTCGTTATCTGACATCTTTGGGATATCGCAAAGATGCTTATGGAGTCTCAAGATTGGATACTCTTGACGTCAGGCTCATTGAAGAAGGTTTTGCCAATGCTAATTACCGGAATAAGAACCGTTTTCATACAAGAATGTATGAGCTGATATGGCAGGTAGATGTATACCGGAAGGGGGGAAATCCCAGCGGACATTCACTGACCCAACGAATGGAATACCTTAAAACCGGGTGGGCAATTTTTCAGGATCATCCCTTATGGGGAGTGGGAACAGGAGATGTGCCAAATGCATTTGCTGAAAAATATCTGGAAACAGGCTCCAGATTAGAGGCTAGATGGCAATTGCGGGCTCATAACCAATGGCTGACTTTTACTATTGCTTTTGGAATAACCGGGTTTTTGATAATGATAATTTGTTTTTTCCTGCCAGGAATAATTCTGAAGCGGTACTCTCATTATTTGTTTCTATTATTTATTCTTGTTGCTTTTATTTCAATGCTCAATGAAGATACTCTGGAGACACAAGCCGGAGTAGCTTTTATTGCCTTCTTTTACCCCTTATTTTTATACTCAATTCCTGATGAAAAAAGAATCTGATCAACATAAAGAATATCTTTCCAAAGCGATATCCCTTGCTGAGAATAATGTAGAAAAAGGTGGAGGGCCCTTTGGAGCTGTGATAGTTAAAGATGGTAGAATTGTCTCAAGTGGTGTTAACAGGGTAACTCAAAAGCATGATCCAACTGCACATGCAGAAATCGAAGCAATTCGTCAGGCAACAGAATTATTGGGAGATTATGAATTGAAAGGATGTACCCTGTATTCCTCCTGCGAACCATGTCCGATGTGCCTGGGAGCCATCTATTGGGCCAGATTAGACAAGTTGTATTTTGCCAGTACCCGTGAAGATGCTCAGGAGGCTGGTTTTAGTGATGCCGATATATATGAGGAACTGGAGAGAAAACCGGATGAAAGGCTTCTTCCAACTTTCCATATTAAGCCACTGAATACAGGTGTGGAGTTTGAGGCCTGGGATAACTATACCGATAAGATCACTTACTAAACTGTGTGATGAAGAAAGTTTTGTCAATCATGAGGTAAATGCTCCATGAATGGTCAAGCCTGCCTGTGTCAAGATGATAATAAGGTTCAAAACGGAAGGCAATGTCAAGGAAGTTTACCAGCTTCTTGTGAATCTGATACTTAATGGTAATCATCTCACGATCAGAGCTGTAGAAATCTGGATTATACTGTGAAGCTGACAGAAAAAGGGCTTCAGCATGGGGTGCAAAATAATCTTTCCCCCTCCAGTATCCTACTCTGAATTGTCCTATTTTTGTATCCATCCCTACCAGTGAGTATTGACTTATGCCTTCAGTAATTTTCAGATGGTTGCCAGGGTTAATCTCATATGCCCCGAGATAATAGTGACCAAGTGAAAAATCTTTGAAGAACGATGATTCGAATTTGCGTGTATATTCCATTCCCTGAGCAAAATTGCTTTGGGTGCCGGCTGGCAGGTCTGAACTGTCTATTTGTCCTCCTTTATGACGAAAAATCATTTGAACATCAGCATTAAGCTTCCAGGTTGGACCATCAACAATAGGAAACAGCATGTGACCTCCAACGGTAAAATGCTCCTGAAATGGATCATCCTGCTGAATGAACTGTTCCCAATTCAACCAGAAATCAGCCTTGAAATTGGGATATGAAAACAAGAACTGCATCCCGTTTTCATAGTGCTCACTAAGATAATTTTCAAAGCCCATAAGAGGTTCAAGCAAGCCATGATTGGTTGTGCTGTATATAGTACCGAACAGAATGTCAAGATAATCTCCGGCCTGATGCTGTATGGTAAGGGCTGGCTTTATGTGCTGAAATTGTTCAGTTCCATGATATTTTAGAACATGTGCACCAGTTCTAATCCGGGTTTTCGGACCAGCATAAAAATCAATAGAGGGTTCAAAAAACAGGCCCACCAGAGTTTGTCCGATTACATAGTCGTTCTGATACTCGTTGTTTTTAAAGAAGTTAGAATTATTAATCCGAAAAAGGATTTGATTCTGACTGCTGGTATCGATACGGTAGTTTTCCTGGAAAATTTGATAATGTCCCCAGTGATTATAATCAGCTATTTGCCCATTAAGGTGATGATTATGAGCGAATAATAATATACATACTGCTATAAGGATTCGGAAAAACATGAGCGTTGAAGTTAAGAAATTTCTTCATCCATTTTTAAATATTGTATTTTTGGCAGCGGATGAAAATAGGAACTCTTAAATTACCAGATCAGCCCGTGATGTTGGCACCCATGGAGGATGTAACAGATACTGCCTTCAGGTACATGTGTAAAAAGTATGGAGCTGACCTGATGTTCTCTGAATTTGTTTCTTCCGAAGCTCTGATACGTGGAGTGAACAAAACGCTTAAAAAGATGGAGATTCTTCCTTATGAATATCCTTACGGGATACAATTGTACGGGAAGAATATTACCTCAATGATAAGATCAGCTCGACTGACAGAGGAGATGAATCCTGACCTGATTGATATTAATTTTGGCTGTCCGGTTAAAAAAGTTGCTATGAAGGGAGCCGGGGCAGGGTTATTGACTGAAGTTCCTCATATGATTAAGATGACCCGTGAAATAGTTCGGGCAACATCTTTGCCGGTAACGGTTAAAACCAGACTGGGCTGGGATGACAACAGCAAGAATATTGTAGAAATAGCAGAGATGCTTCAGGATACAGGTATTGCTGCCCTAACTATTCATGGAAGAACACGCGCACAGATGTATAGGGGAGAAGCAGACTGGACTCTGATCGGTGAAGTCAAAAATAATCCAAGAATTAAAATTCCCATTATCGGGAATGGGGATATTGACAGTCCGGTAAAAGCTCGTGAGGCCTTTGACAAATATGGAGTGGATGCAATAATGATTGGCCGGGCAACAATCGGAAGGCCCTGGCTCTTCAGAGAGATTAAACATTATCTCCAGAGCGGAGAGTTATTGCCCCCTCCTACAGTTTCAGATCAGGTTGACATGATTATTGAGCAATTGGAAAAAGGGCTTGAAAGGAAAGATCCGGTAAGAGGAGTGATCGCCATGAGAAGGTTCTTTGCTGTAGCGTTTAAAGGACTTCGAAGCTTTAAAGAAACCCGGATCAGGTTGCTGCAGGCAAATGAACTGGATAAGGTGATGGCAATTCTCAGTGAAATTAGGGAAAACTGGGGAGATCAATTGTTGAGCTCCGTTCCGTCAAAGGAAGAGAAATAGCGTTTCCCCAGAATTCTTACCGGGATGACCGAGGCCATAAACCCAATCACACTGACCATCGCAGTAACCATTAGGAAATCAGCGATAAGCATTTTCAGTGGGTAAATGTCAACAATAAATGACCCGCCTGCTGGAAAGCGAACAATACCGAATTTCATTTGAGCCCAACAAAACAGAGTTCCGAGCATTAAGCCCAGAACAATCCCGATGGCCGTTATCAGGAGTCCTTCTGTTTGAAAAATTTGCCTTATAGTTTTCGGGAGTGCACCCATGGATTGAAGAAGATGCATGTCACTTTTTTTCTGAAGAACAAGTAAGGTTAACGTTGAAGCAGTATTGAAAGAGGCAATAATGAGAATGAATCCCAGGATGAGGAAAATTATCCATTTTTCCGCTGCCATTACCTGATAAAAGGCCTGATGTTGCTCATATTGAGTCTGAACCTTGTATTTGGGCCCTAGCAGACTGGCATATCTGTCTCTGACATCCTGCACGTTTTCCTTATCACTGACTTTCAATTCCACCGATGTAAGCACATTTTTGTAATTCAGTAAATTTCTCGCAAAATCAATAGGGATCAGTAAATATTTTGCGTCATATTCCTGCTGAACAGAAAAGATTCCTCTGGGGAAAATATGGGCTTTATTAAAAGCATTGGCCTGATTCAGCATTATCCCTGAGATTTGCCTGGGGACAAATATGTACATTGGGTCAAAAAATGATAGTCCGACCGAAAGCTGAGCCGCAAGTTCATATCCAATGACTCCAACCGGTCGTTCGTTTTCCCAGAGTTGAAATGAACCATCAACTATCAGGCTGTCAATACCAGTGAGTTTAGAAAAATTATCTGAAACTCCTTTAATGGTGACAATTGCCTGCCTGTTGCGATAATCTATCATGGCATTTTCTTCCACTACCTCTGTGAAAACGGCCGTGGAAGGATCTGATCTAATTTGATTAAACAGCTCATTCTCAATAGAAAATGTCTTGCCTTCAGCCAGGGTGATTTTAATTTCAGGATCAAATGAGCTGAAGAGGGATTTAATCAGATCATCTAAGCCATTGAAGATGGAAAGAACGATAATAAGAGCCATTGTTCCAACAGTAATCCCTGCTATGGAGACTCCCGAAATAAGGTTGATAATATTTCGGGATTTCTTTGATATAAGATATCTGCTGGCAATGAAGAGGGGGAAATTCATTGGCTCAATAAATCATCAATTCTTTCTGCGTAATCAAGAGAATCATCTATATAAAACTTCAGTTCGGGTACAATCCGGAGTTGTTTTCCAACTTTGCTTCCAAGTTCATAACGTATGCTTTTGCCTTGCTTCTGAATCAGGGCTATCGTATCATTACTCTTATCTGAAGGGAAAATGCTTAGATAAACTTTAGCCAATCCCAGATCAGAAGTTAATCTGACAACAGTTACTGAGATCATCACTCCCTGTCCGAACTTTCGTGCATTCAGCCGCAATATTTCTGCAAGGTCTTTTTGAACCAATCTAGCTACTTTTTGTTGTCGGGTGCTTTCCATATTGGTCAAATTTACGGATTTGGGGGGGATATTTCTATCTTTGCCGGCAAATGTAGATATTTATATAACGTTTATGTAGCGAGATGAAAGAAACAGTAGTTAGTGGTATCAGATCAACAGGGAACTTGCATTTAGGGAATTATTTCGGAGCCATCCGTAATTTTGTAAAAATGCAGCATGAGAATAATTGTTATTTTTTTGTTGCTGACTGGCATAGTCTGACTACTCATCCTACTCCTGACAATCTTCATAGTAACATCCGTACCGTGTTATCAGAATACCTTGCCTGTGGAATTGATCCTGATATAGCAACACTATACATACAAAGTGATGTTCCAGAGATTGCCGAGCTATATCTGCTTATGAATATGAATGCTTATGTGGGAGAATTAGAGCGAACAACTTCATTCAAGGATAAGGTGAGACAACAGCCTGATAATGTGAATGCTGGTTTACTTACTTATCCGGTATTGATGGCTGCTGATATCATTATCCATAAGGCTAACAAGGTTCCGGTTGGGAAGGATCAGGAGCAAAATCTTGAAATGGCCCGCAAATTCGCCAGACGTTTTAATCATATGTATGGGGTTGACTTTTTCCCCGAGCCGGAAAGCTTTAGTTTTTCTGGTAAACTGATCAAAATCCCTGGTCTTGATGGCTCTGGAAAAATGGGTAAATCAGAAGGGAATGCCATCAATCTGGTTGATGATGAAAAAACTATTCGGAAGAAAATCATGAGAGCTGTTACTGATAGTGGCCCTGCTGAGCCGGATTCAACACCCACAGAACCGATACATAATTTATTTTCACTGATGGAAGTAGCTTCTGACCCGGATGTGCTGATTAATTTCAAGGAGCGGTATGCTGATTGTAGCATTCGGTACGGAGACCTTAAGAAACAGCTTGCTGATGATGTTGTAAAGCTTACTGCACCTTTCAGAGAGCGAATTCTTGATATTTCTCAAAATGATGAATACCTGGGTAAGGTTGTGAAGCAGGGTGCTGACAGAGCACGCGAAAGCGCTTCCAGATCTTTGCACGAGGTTCGGAAAATTCTGGGGTTCCGTTCGTTTTAGTTACTGAGGTTTTTAAACGGGTAGTCAAGAGTGAAATGAAGACCACGACTTTCTTTTCTTTCAATAGCCTGTTTGATAATCAGATATGACACATTAATGGCATTTCTTAATTCACAAAGCCTGACTGACAGAGTAGATCTGTCATATAAATCTTCAGTTTCCTGGTAAATTATTTCAAGGCGATCAAGAGCTCGTTTCAGTCTTAAATTTGATCTTACAATGCCAACGTAATTTGACATGATTTGCTGAAGTTCCTTACGACTTTGCGTAATCAGAATCATTTCTTCAGGCAGGGAAGTCCCTTCATAATCCCACCTTGGGATACCTTCTTGTATCTGCAAATCAGGCACCATAGTGATCGACTTATCTGCAGCATTTTTTGCAAAAACAACAGATTCCATAAGTGAGTTTGAAGCCAGGCGATTGGCTCCGTGAAGTCCTGTACACGCAACTTCTCCTACTGCAAACAAACGATTAACTGTTGTTTGTCCGTGGGAGTTGGTTTTTACACCGCCACACATATAATGAGCTGCCGGAACCACCGGGATTGGCATTTTAGAAATATCAATTCCAATGGAGGCACACTTTTTTGTAATGTTGGGAAAACTATCACGAAGTTTCTCAGGATCCAGATGAGTACAATCCAAATAAACAAAATCATCTCCCCGGGTTTTCATTTCAGAGTCGATAGCTCTGGCAACGATATCTCTGGGAGCAAGTGATCCACGCTTATCATATTTATGCATGAATTCTTTTCTGTTTATCGTTTGCAGAACAGCCCCAAAGCCGCGAATAGCTTCAGTAATCAGGAAAGACGGACGTTCTCCGGGATTGAAAAGGCTGGTAGGGTGGAACTGTACAAATTCTGTTTGTTCAACATAAGCTTTTGCCCTGTAGGCCATAGCTATTCCATCACCGGTAGCGATGGAGGGATTTGTTGTGGTTTGGTAAATAAACCCGGTTCCTCCGGTAGCTAAAAGGGTAGTTTTTGATAAAATAGTTTCAATGGAATTTGTGTGCGTATTTAATGCATATATTCCATAGCATTCAATATCCTGCTTCCCTCTGAATACAGGTACTCCCAACTGATGCTGGGTAATCAGGTCAAGAGCAAAATGGTATTCCAGACGTTGAATGTTGGAGTTCTGCGAAATTTTTGCCAACAAAGCCCGCATAATCTCCGAACCGGTGTTGTCTTTGTGATGCAGGATTCTGTTCTGAGAATGCCCTCCTTCACGATTGAGATCATAGGTTCCATCTTTGTTTTGATCAAAACGTGCTCCCCAGTCAATGAGATGCTGGGTTTCCTGTGGGGCCCTCTCAACAACCATACGCACAATTTCAGGTTCATTCAGACCATCACCGGCAGAAATTGTGTCTTCATAGTGCTTTTCCGCATTGTCAGGGGCATAAGTCACAGAGGCAATACCACCCTGGGCATACCGGGTATTAGTTTCTTCAAGTTCAGCCTTGGCAAGGAGGATTACACTGCCATGGTCAGCAACCTGAAGAGCATAACTTAGTCCGGCTAAACCTGTACCAATAACCAAAAAATCGCATCTGTACTCCATAATCAAGTGGGATTTACGCAAAAGTAATTAATTTTGCTCGCCTAACAGAACACATTATTGTATGGCTCAGGAAGATCTTTTTAAAAAAATTGTATCACATTGTAAAGAATACGGTTACGTTTTTCAATCATCAGAAATTTATGACGGACTGAGTGCTGTTTATGACTATGGACAGTACGGAGTGGAATTGAAGAATAATATCAAAAAATATTGGTGGGATTCAATGGTTCTGCTTCACGAAAATATTGTAGGACTGGATTCTGCGATTTTTATGCACCCTACTGTTTGGAAAGCATCCGGACATGTAGATGCTTTTAGTGATCCTTTGGTAGATAACAAGGATTCAAAAAAACGGTATCGGGCAGATGTGCTTATTGAAGACAGAATGGCCAAATTTGAAGCCAAAATCGACAAGGAAATCATAAAGGCCCGAAAGCGTTTTGGAGATTCCTTTGATGAGGCTCAATTCAGAGAAACCAACCAAAGAGTACTGGATAATCAGGTAAAACTTAATGAGCTGAATAGTCGCTTTGTTAAGGCACTGAATGACAGTGATCTGGAAGAGTTAAAGCAGATCATTCTGGATTACGAGATCGCCTGTCCGGTTTCAGGTACCAGGAATTGGACCGATGTTCGGCAGTTTAATCTTATGTTTTCAACAGAAATGGGATCTACAGCTGAAGGTGCCTCAAAAGTTTATTTACGGCCAGAGACAGCTCAGGGAATTTTTGTCAACTATCTTAATGTGCAGAAAACTGGCAGGATGAAGCTTCCTTTTGGAATTGCTCAGATTGGAAAAGCCTTCAGGAACGAGATTGTTGCACGTCAGTTTATTTTCAGGATGCGTGAATTCGAACAGATGGAAATGCAATTTTTTGTTCGCCCGGGTGAGGAGATGAAGTGGTTCGTTCACTGGAAAGAATTCAGAATGAACTGGCATAAGTCATTAGGATTTGGAGCTGATAATTATCGTTTCCACGATCACGACAAACTTGCTCACTATGCTAATGCTGCCACCGATGTTGAGTTTAAATTTCCTTTTGGATTTAAAGAGGTGGAAGGAATCCATTCACGAACTGATTACGATCTGAAACAACATGAGGAATTCTCAGGCCGGAAAATCCAGTTTTTCGATCCGGAGTTAAACGAATCCTATGTTCCCTACGTGGTGGAAACATCTATAGGAGTCGACAGGATGTTCCTGCAGATTATTTCATCATCATATTGCGAGGAAGAAATTGAAAAAAATGATGGTAGCAAGGACTCAAGAATTGTGTTGAAGCTACCTGCATTTCTTGCGCCTGTTAAGCTTGCTGTTTTTCCTTTGGTGAGAAAGGACGGACTTCCTGATATTGCACGCAAAATTATTGATGAACTCAAATTTGATTTCTACTGTCAATACGACGAAAAAGATTCTATCGGAAAGAGATATCGTCGTCATGATGCTATTGGCACTCCCTTTTGTGTTACAGTTGATCATCAGTCAGTTGAGGATGGCACGGTAACTATTCGTCATCGTGATAGTATGGATCAGGAGAGGGTGAAGATTGAAAATTTAAAAAATATTATTGGTGAGAAGGTGAGTATGAAGGAAATATTGAAAAGATTAGCAATATGAAAAAATTACGCCTGTTTTATCCGGATTTGATGATGGTAGCCATTATGGTAGCCGTTTCGCTGGTATATATGAGTCCTGTTTTCGAAGGCAAAACACTTCCCCAGGGGGATGTGATACATGCTCAGGATCAGATGGCAGAGATTCAGAAGTTTCAGGAGGAAACAGGGGTTTATCCCGGCTGGACAAATTCTGCTTTTGCCGGAATGCCCACTTATCAATTGAAAAGTCCGCCGTCAAAAAACATTTTCCACTGGATGTTCCAGGCTTTGAAATTATATCTTCCTGGTTATACTGCTGCGATACTCTTTGTAGCTTTTCTGGGTTTTTATTTTCTTCTCAGAACACTAAAACTAAATCACTGGCTTGCCCTGGCCGGAGCTCTGGCTTTCGGATTGAGTTCACATCATCTGCAGTTGATAGGTGCTGGTCATGTAAGTAAGATTTACGCCGCCGCATACATGGCACCAGTGATTGCTGGGATGTTTATGGTCTTTAAAAAAAAGTATATGGGTGGAGGTCTTTTAACTGCACTGGGACTTGGGATTCAGATATCCACAAACCATGTTCAGGTGACCTATTATTTGGGATTAATGGTTTTAATTTACATCCTGGTAGAGTTGGTATACGCTATCAGGGAAAAATATTTTGATCATTTTGTTAAGTCAGGACTTATTCTTTTTACTGCCTTTATTCTGGCCCTCTTGCCGAATATGACCATGCTCCTTACTACTTATGAATATACCCAGGAAACGACCCGGGGAAATACACAGATTTCTGTGGCTGGTGAGGAACAGAAGAGTGGTTTGAAACTGGATTATATGACTGACTGGAGTTACGGGATTGGTGAAACAATGAATTTGTTTATTCCTAACTTATATGGTGGTGGTGGCAGTGGTAATCTGGATGAGAATTCAGAGACTTTCAAAGACATGCAAAAGAAGGGAAGTCAAAATGCACTCCAGGCTGCACAATATGCTCCGACGTATTGGGGAGGGCAACCATTTACAGCCGGGCCGCATTATGTTGGAGCCGTTATCATTTTTCTGGCCATCATGGGGTTATTTTTAATCCGTGGTCCGAAGAAATGGTGGTTGATTGCGATTATCATTCTGTCTATTTTGCTGGCCTGGGGCAAAAACTTCATGGTCTTGACTGAGTTTTTTGCCAATAATGTTCCCCTGTATGCTAAGTTCAGGGATATGACGAATAATCTTTTAATAGCCCAGTTTGCAATACCTCTGCTGGCTTTTCTTGGTATTCGTTCGTGGATCATGGACACAAAACGGGATGAAAAGGATAAACTGAAGAAACTCTACATAGGTACTGGGATTGCTGGGGGACTGGCTCTGTTGTTTGCGATGATGCCCGGCATATTCCTGTCTTTTGCAGGGCCTCAGGATGCCGCCATTGCACAGAACGGATACTCATTGGATGCCCTGATGGCTGACCGTGAATCCTTGGCAAGGAAAGATGCATTTCGTTCCTTGATTTTTGTTTTGTTGGGAGCCGGAATCCTTTGGGCCAGTCTGAAAGCAAAGCTGAAGGCAAATTATTTGTACATCGCTCTGGTTCTGATTATTGTTGTTGATCTATGGACTGTTGATAAGCGTTACCTTAATAATGACCGCTTTGTTAGTTCAAGACAATTGGATAAGGGATCTGAGGCAACTCCTATTGATCAATACATCCTACAGGATCCAGCGATTAGTTATCGGGTTTTGGATATCTCCGGACCCAATCCACAGCGGCCTACACCATTTAAATATTCAAGAA
>JAYEFL010000298.1:0-2102 GCA_034658635.1 Bacteroidota bacterium
TGTCCGCTCTTCAGACCATCGATCGGCTGCTGGAAATTGAACTTGGCTGCCGGGAAAAAGCCAGGATTGATCTAAGATTTAAACAGTCCCAACTGGGTAAAAAAACAACCATTGATGAATTTAACTTTTCTCATCATGAATCCCGGAAAAAAGAAAAAACCAGGATATTAAATTTACTGAATCTGGAATTTCTCCGGGACCCAAAAGATATTGTCCTGATCGGCAACCCTGGCACGGGAAAAACTTTTCTATCCAGGTGCATCGCCTATGCCGCTACTCAGGCCGGAATTAAAACGCTTTTCACCTCAGCCATGGATATGATCAATCACCTCGTGGCCGCAGAAGCTGACCACACCTTATTAAAAAAATTAAAGTACTATCAATCACAGGATCTCCTGGTATGTGACGAGATCGGTTACCTTCCGTTGGGCAAGCAGGGTTCAAACCTGTTCTTCCAGGTCATCAGCAACCGCCATGAAAAAAAGTCTACTATTATTACGACGAATCTGCCGTTTGCCAGATGGGGAGACATCTTTGACGGAACCACTGTGGCCACAGCGATTGCCGACCGCCTTGTATACAACTCTGAGATCCTTATCATGGAGGGAAAAAGCTATCGAAAGAGATCATAAGAAAATGGACTGAAAAATACGGGCGGCTTCTATACCTTAAGCCTCCAACAGGACAGCTTTGACTTTGGCTTCGCACCAATGCCGCAGGGGTACGTCCATACACATCGATGGCTGACTTTTTAACGATGTTTTTGGCTGGTTCTTAAATCCCTGTTTACACTTTCGGTCTTTCGGGACGATGGTGATAAAAAAACCGTTATTTCCTGAAATGTGGGTTAAATTTTTCCGGCTGCACAACTTGCAGTCGGCCACGTAAAGAAAATCTTCTTTTTCCAATAATGTGCGCAGTCCGTTCCAGTTCGGTATATGCGTGACATCATCATTGGTATTGCCGTCAAAAAGTTTATAGCTGATCGGGACATGGCCGTCTGCCGTAATGTTCAAACCAAATACGACCTGCTTGCAGTCAGGCCGGAAATCCTTGTTGTGACCATGCTTGAGCTTGAACGCTTCCGGATCTGGCGTGTCGTACTTACCGATGAATGTCACGGTTGTGCTGTCATTGTGTATTTCATCAGTAAGGAGTTTGTGAACGGCAATCGCGTTACAGGATACCTCGGTCATTATTGAATGGCGGTCTGACTGGAAAAGTGCCGAGAGTGCTCTGGCGAGTCGATCATCATTAAAGAGGCTCGCCTCTACCGGTTCTCCGTCAAGACTATCGGAATATCTGCTCAGCCATTCTTGAACCTTGTAAAGCGGCTTGTTCTCGCATATGATATTCGCTGTTAATACGCACAGGCTTTCGGCATGATCCGCCAGGCAATCCGGTGCTGCCGGAACATATTTTGTAAAGAGATTAAACAGGTTAAGTTCATCCATGAAATGCTTGACCATTGGAAATACATCGACTTGTTTGAACCGTGTTTCAAATTGCTCCATAGCACCCCCTTATGTCTCGTTTATGGGATGTTATAAAGCAATCTAAGGGAAAAGTCTAGATTTTTTTTATTTAAATTAATTACAAGCACTTATATGGCTTTTTGGCAGCTTGCCGCACGGTATTTGACCGCTTGTCGCATAATAAACCAGAAACTTTTTTTCATAGTGCGAAATGTAAGTAACAACGCTTCATAAAAAACTATAATATAAAGGAAGTTGATATGGATTTTAGTATTTCAGAAAAAATGCAGACGATTTTGGGAATGATGAAAGAGTTTGTGGAAAAAGAACTTATCCCTCTTGAGCCTGAACTGTTGAAGGGAAATGAAAGGCGCCTGCTGCCTGTTATTGAAGAGAAGAAAAAAATGGTCAAGCAGATGGAGCTCTGGGCGCCCAACCATCCCAAGGAATACGGGGGAATGGGACTTAATCTGGTTGAACACGGACTTGTTTCCGAAGTCCTGGGAAGTACTCCCCTGGGATTCCTCGTATTCGGCTGCCAGGCACCTGATGCCGGCAACATTGAAATCATTCACAAATATGGGACAAAGGAGCAGGAAAAAACGTATCTAAAACCATTGATTGCCG
>JAYEFL010000299.1:0-2096 GCA_034658635.1 Bacteroidota bacterium
GATAAGCGGACTAATGGCACGGGGAGGACATGAAATAGATATGAAATGGAAAAACGGCAAACTAAAGGAAGTAAAAATTCTATCTAAACTCGGAAACCCGTGCACAATCAGATATGGGGCAAAGGTCATCAAATTAAACCTCAAAAAAGGAGAAAGTAAGATTCTGGATGGGGTAAAATAAATGATATAGAGGATAATTGAATATTGGAATTCACCAAGGCTTAAACTTCATCTCCTTGTAATAATAACCATTACATAATGAATCTAGTGTACGGCGCTCAAGTCTAAATCCGGTTTGTTTACCAATTTTGTAGGTAAAAAACAATCCATAGGAGTTGTCAAAATTGCTAAACGGAGGCCTGTCTGAGTTCTCCCAATACTCACGAACAAACCAGTACTCGCTAAAAATTCTATTCGGACGATAAATTGCTACATCAATACTGTCCAAAGTTCGAGCGAGAATTATGTCATCATTTGGTAAGAGTGCTTTCATATTATTAAACAACCTTGTTGGAGTCAATCTATACCACCCTTGATTCCACCCACTACCTGAAAACCAAGATACTTTCTTTATTGCGAAGGAGTCCTCATAATACTCTTTGAAATGAACAGAAATTTCAATTTGTTGATAACAGTTTTCCATAGAATTTGCACATTCATTTTTACCTCCGACCGGCAGAGAGAACTTCGAAGAGTACTCATGATAGAATCGAATCAAAGTACCTCTAGGGTTTGGATTTAAATATCCTGGTTTCATAATTGGAACAATCGCTTTTGTGACAATATCCAAATCATGAATTTTCACTTTGAGAATTAGACTATCGATATCAGGATTGAAATTGTGATCTAATTTCATAGGAAGAAAACTTTCCAACTTGTAATATTCAAAACCCTCTACGGGGAAAAAGCCACTATCTCTTAATCCAGTGGCTTTTGAAAATTTCTTAACCCATTTTATCGAATCATCAGCTTTCCCAATCAAACTCACATCAACATATTCAAACTGCAAAGAATCCGAACTCAAGGCTAAAATATCTTCTTTCGTATATATGGAGAAAGTTTTCTGTACTCGAACATAATGCACCGAATCATAAGGGTTTATTGCTGCGTAAACTACAGGAATTGTTGGATAATCTTGCATTATATCTAGATCTGAATAACAACTAACAAAAACTAGAAATACACACAGAATTAATGGCGTTTTCATTTTTTCAAAGATAAATATTGGGGTTGTGATCACAACCCCAATGATATAAACAAAATTATTGATTATCCAAATATCGACAGTCAACTGTAAACATTGTAACCTTTGAACCACTCATTGTACAATTACTTGAAGACATAAACATATCACCCTGATAAACCCAAGATTGACCTGTACTATCTTTTGAATAAACCAGCGCTCGACCATCTTGGTAATAAAAATTTGAACAACCACAATAGACTGGGTCACTGAAGTAGTAGGATCCCATCACAAATGGAGATGATGGATCCCATACGTCCTGACCATCTGAATACCTACTTCCAAAGAACTCGACCTTTAACTCATGATAAGGATAATCATCACAGTCTCCAAAATCAAGACCTGCAGTATAAGTCAACTTAATTGTAGTTGAACTGGGAGCGAGTGTCGGTCCAGGGGAATTAAAAGCCTGTAATCCAACCACTAAGCCAATAAGCAATGCTATTGGTATAATAATATTAAATATTCTTTTCATCTTTATAACGGTTTAAAGTTATTGTTTCCACCATAATTAACAGTAACGATTTTTAGCTATGCCTATCTGGTGGTGATATGCATAGCTTTTTTCCTTCCAATGGTTTCTTTTGATTACGGCTAGATTCATCTGGAAGAGTTCTGAACCCAACTACTCTTAACAGGCATATTTACCTCCTTTGCTCATTACATATTAGGCAGTTATCATGATTCAATTTCATACAGGAAATTGAGAGTGCTTCTACTAGTTAATCCCTGGAAAGATCAAAAGGTTACCCCCCCCCCCATACATGATTTTTGTCATGTTTTACGCAAGCTGCTGATATTCAGACAGAAAAAATGTAACTTTTATTACATCATTTTTCCCATCTTTGAACTG
>JAYEFL010000300.1:0-2094 GCA_034658635.1 Bacteroidota bacterium
GCTGCTTTTTTTTGGTCTTCAATTGAAGACCAAAAAAAAGCAGCATACTCTTCAGGGTTAAATATGTTTTCTTTCACTCTTTCTCCCTTTTCCTGATAAATAAGTAGTGAACCACCTAACCGTAAGTTCATACCGCTTGGCCCATCAGGCCCGTGATAATAGCTAAGGAAAATTCGTGGAATATTTTGAGAAATCAATTCCCACTCTTCCAATGATGGAAGATGCCAGCCCGGAGGACAAATACCTGTGCTACTTTCATCTTCAGTGTATCCCATTGCCTCTTCCCATGTATACAGACCACCATATTCTGACAGGTTTTCATCCTCATCGTTGAGGAGATAATACTCAGCTATGCTATTATCCTCAGGCAAGTTCCCGCTAATGATCTTAGAACCATAACGCAGATGTTCAGCCATCCACCAGCGATCCATTAGATACACGGTTTTGTACTTTTGATCATCTCTTGAATCCCTCATCTCCCCAAAAACCGGATTAGGGAAAACATATAGGCTATCAGTTTGAACACAAGTTAAGCCACCCCGATCAACGATCTCAGCAGTAACATAATGCATACCTCCTCCTCTGAACAGGTGTATCACAGGTGCCATCTTTTGGAAATCGGTATCCCAGGCTCCATCAGAATTCCAATCAAATCTGTACATCAGGTTATCAACAAGATCCTCATTATCGCTTGATTTAGTCAGATCGAGATGGAAAGGGGTTAAGGAATCACCGACATAAGGAAAAACGTTAAAAATGATCTCCGGAGGAGTATTAGTCTCGCTCCGGTCACATGACCACAATGCCAGTATAATCGCAATTACAAAAAACAAACGACACATTACCGTAGTACTTATAAAGAGGGGAACGCTCAAAAATAACAAAATAACTATTATCTGTCACTTTTTTTTGTATATTCGTTTGCCCCCCTTGTAAAACTATGAAGTACATATTGAATTCAGCAAAGTATACTTTTACGGTTATTCTTGCATCCATCCTCGCTATGGGATGCAGTAATGAAATCGACTTATTTGAGGAAGGCGACACCATTCCGGTAGTTTATTGCCTGCTTAATCCTCAGGAAGATGTTCAATACCTGAGACTGGCAAAGATTTATACCGTCACAAAAGAAACATATCAGAATAATCCTGTTCCTGATTCAACACAATTGTCAGAGCCATCCCTGATCTACATTGAAGAATACGATGAAAATGACGACGTAGAAGAAATATATTATTTCAGTCAGACCGATTTCCCAGAAAGGGGTTCAGGATTATTCTCTGATCATAGCTACTCTTTATACAAGGCTGAATTTAAGCCTGTTGAAGGCAAAACCTATGTTCTATATGTATACTTTCCGGATCAGGACAAGATCATTTCTGGCAAAACTGTAGTAATGGACATCCCTGAATTGATTGACCCCATGGATGTGCCTTTCCGTATGATTACATTTGACAGCCTCTCAAACTTGGTTATCAGATGGACTCCAGTTCAAAACGGCGGACTTTATCAGGGAGTATTCAGGTTTCATTATGCCGAACAGTCAGGAGGAAATACGGATAACAAATTTGTTGATTTTGCAACACCTCTATTCTCGGGGCTTGATGTCGCTTTGCAAATTCACTCTACAGGGAGTCGATCGGGTGATTTCCCCAGCATCTTTGAGTTCACGAATCTGATTGGCGGGGTTGGAATATTTTCCTCCTTTGTGAGTTTTCGAATACCCAATCTTAAACTATCTCCGGTAAGCATCAGAAATCTCCAAACGCATCCTTTAACCAGAGACCTTGGTTTCGAAATCATAATGCCAACACCATGAGAAAATTATTGAGAACTATATTATTGTCGTTGTTAGTACTGATTCTCATAGGCTGTGACAAAAACACAGATGGCCCGGAAGGAAGCAATCAGAACAGCTTTGATCTTCAGTATGGAAATATAAGATTTGATTTTCCTCTGGACGATAAATATGGCGCCGGACGCTGCACAAACAGAACTGATTTGAGCATTAGTTATACGGCAGACAGCCTATACAGAAAAGAATACCTGACAAGCGCAAATTTGTCTGACTACCAGGGAACGTACACTTTCATT
>JAYEFL010000301.1:0-9259 GCA_034658635.1 Bacteroidota bacterium
CATAATATAACAGGAGACCCTCAGCTTAAATGGCTTGTAGATATACTAAGGTTTTTTCAATATCTGAAACCTGAAGATTTTCCCTTTATTAATAGTACAATTCAGAATGATCAGCACTCTGAGGCGGCATTGAAATTGATGGATATCTTAACTAATTGGTACAATTGTAAAAACCCGTGGGATCAGACCGATAATCTCTCCTATTTGCTGAAGGAATCTAATAATCAGCCAAATCACAGTTTGAAGGATTATGTAAAAAAGATACCAAAAGGAATGGCAGGAATCAGGTATATCTGTGCCACGGTTTTCCCCAGGCGCGAATATCTGAGGTTCATTTATCCATCTGCACAAAAATATCCGGTGCTACTGCTTTATCCTTTTCGATGGTATCAGTTAGGGCAGAAACTGGGTCTTATTGGTACACTCTAGCAAGGCATGAATACTAAACCAACCACTATCGGTTATAAAAAGCTGATTTCTGCTATAGAATCACTACTACACGAATCCAAGTCTGAGATTATCAGGGAAGTCAACCGAAGTATTATTTCTACTTATTGGCATATAGGACAGCATATTGTAGTATATGAACAAGGAGGAAGAAAACGAGCAGAATATGGGAGTGAATTATTGAAACGCCTGTCAAAGGATTTATCACAGTCATTTGGGAGGGGGTATTCTTATAGGAATTTGAAACTAATAAGGAAGTTTTACCTGACCTTTCATAATTGGCAATCTTTAATTGCCAAATCTACTATTCAAAAAGGGCAATCAGTGATTGCCCTATCTCAAAACTCAATTGTGCAATCAGTGATTGCACAATTGTCATGGACTCACTTTGTAAGATTATTAAGCGTTTCAAATGAAGATGAGCGCAATTTCTATTTAATAGAAACAGCAGAAAATCGATGGTCGGTGCGGGAGCTTGACCGCCAGATAAATACTTCTCTTTATGAAAGGTTGCTTTTGAGCAAAAATATAAATGAAGTCAAAACTTTATCAGAAAAAGGACAAATAGTTGAAGATATCAATGATCTAATGAAAGAACCCTATATATTGGAGTTTCTCGGACTTGAAGAATCCCACAAATATTCTGAAAATGATTTAGAAACAGCCATCATTGATAACCTGAGTAAATTCCTACTGGAACTGGGCAAAGGGTTTTCTTTTGTTGCTCGACAACAAAGATTTTCAGCTGGTACAGACCATTTCTATATTGACCTGGTATTTTACAACCGCCTACTAAACTGTTTTGTCCTGTTGGATTTAAAGATCGGGAAAATAAAGCATCAGGATATCGGACAAATGCAGATGTATGTAAATTACTATGACAGGGAAATAAAAACGACAGCAGAAAATTCTACAATTGGAATCATTCTGTGCAAAGAAAAACACGATTTAATCGTTAAATACACTTTGCCAGAAGACAATAATCAGATTTTTGCAAAAAAATATCAGTTGTATCTTCCAAAAAAAGAAGAACTAACAAAATTGCTTCAACAGTACTTATAGCACTTTTCAATCTCCATATCTGTAATGCCCAATGATTTTGTAATCAAACAAACAATCAGCAAGGACTTGCCCGTTACCAATATTATGAACAATTAAATTTCTTTTGTCATCTGTTGATTTTTTATTCACCACAAATCCAATATGTGTTATTCCTCCTCCTAAGTTCCAGCAAACAATATCACCGGGTAAATAGTTTTCCGGTTTGTCGGTTATTGGCCTTATTTCTCCTTTCCGAGTGAAGAAAACCATTAAGTTTGGAACTCTTCTATGATCAATATTTTTGTCTGGTTTTGCCAAACCCCAATTCTCAGGATACTTCTTAAAATTTTGTTTCATGTCCTCATGAACCTCCTTTTGCAAGTCTATTCCAAATTTTCGATATGCACGTATTATGACATCTGTGCACACTCCTCTGTCACTTGGAATATCTCCATTCGGGTAGTCAATACTATAATAACTCGGGTCGTAAGCAACTATTTGTTTTGTTAATTCAAGAGTTGAGTCAGAAAGTTTCTCGTAGAAATTATTTTGCCCAACTACAAAATTGATTGACCAAGTGAATAAGAGAATAATTAGAATTAGCCTTTTCATTTTAGGAGTGCTAATCATGAGTACGTAATGTTTGGGTTCGTCTAAAGATAAACAATCCTGCCCAAAAAGTTATCAAACAGACTCCCACAAAAACCAACCTGTCTAAATAACATCAATCTGAATCAGCATCAGGCTTTTTTTAAGTAAATTAGGCCCCAAATGATGATTGCTATGAAAAAAAGATGGTTGACTTTTCTCCCTTTGCTGTTATTGCTGGGAATCCCTTTTCTGATAACCGATTGCAATACCGAACAGGAATCAACAATGTATGCTGGTTCATCCAGCTGCCGTGAATGTCATGAACGATTTTACCAGTTATGGGCCGACTCCCATCATGGCTTAGCTATGCAAGGAGTAGACTCCAGTTTTATTGTCAGTGAGCTGAAATTTGAGTCTTCAACAGATGAAGTTAAAGAATATACTTTCACAGCAATAGTGCGGAATGATTCCCTTATCATGATCGAAAAAAAGGATAATCATGTTGAGGAATATCCGGCTATTCACGCTTTGGGAGGAAAGTATATTTACTATTTCCTGACCCCTTTTGATCAAGGGAGATTGCAGGTATTACCTCTGGCTTATGATATTAAAGCAGGAGAATGGTATAATACCCCTGCATCAGCTGTTCGCCATTTTGTGGATCCTTTAGAGGATGAAGAACTCGATTGGCACAACTTTGCGTATACATTCAATACCAGTTGTCATTCCTGTCATATTAGTCAGCTTGAAAATAATTACGATCTGCATAGCGGAAATTATATCACTACCTGGAAGGAGGCAGGGATTAACTGTGAGACCTGTCACGGACCCAGTCAGGAACACATTGATATTTTCAGAAAGCTCAAAGAAGGTGATGAAATCCCGAAGGATATCGGACTGGTTGTTACCTCCACCTTTACCCATGAGCAACACAATTCATCCTGTGCCCCCTGTCATGCTAAAATGCGATCACTAACCCTTTCTTACCCTCCCGGAGAAAAATTCTTTGATCATTTCGATCTGGTTACCCTGGAAGATCCTGATTTTTACCCGGATGGAAGAGATCTGGGTGAAAATTACACCATGACCACATGGCACCAAAGTGAGTGCGCTCAGTCGGGCCGACTTGATTGTATTCATTGTCACACTTCATCTGGCAGATATCGCTTTGCTAATGAGAATCCAAACGGAGCCTGCATGCCCTGTCATGAAGACAATGTAAATAACATATCTGAACATAGTCATCACCCCGAAGGAACAGAGGGAATCAAATGTATCGCCTGCCACATGCCCAAAACAACTTTTGCACGCATGGAAAGAAGTGATCATTCAATGCGTCCCCCGATGCCTGCAGCCAGTATCGCATTCGAATCACCCAATGCATGCAATATCTGCCATGTGGAAGAAAGTAATGAATGGGCAAACCAATGGACCAACAAATGGAAAGGTGCTGACTATCAGAAGGAGTCTTTACGAAACGGACGATTGCTGATGGATGCAAGAATCGGCGAATGGAAATATCTTGATGAAACTCTTCAGGCCCTTTACAATAACGAATTCAACGAGGTATATACAACTTCATTTATCCGCATTATGGCTACCCTTGATAATGAAATGAAGTGGCCCGCCATTTTGATTCATGCCAATAATCCCTCTCCGATGGTAAGGGCAGCAGTTATAAATTTATTGGGTATGATTCCTGCAGAAGAAACAAAAACCATGCTTATGCAAGCAAGTCGCGATCCTTACAGAGTTGTAAGAAGAGCTGCGGCAAGCAGTATAGCCAGTTTTCCACAGGGAGCCTTCTCTGCAGGTGAAATGGAAGTCCTCGGATCTCTGATGAACGAATATGAGAAAGCTTTTCTGGCCAGACCTGATGATTGGGCCGCACATTACAATCTTGGTAATTTCTACCAGAATCAACAGAAACTGGATGAGGCCATTGCGGCATATGAGAAGTCTATTGAGCTCTTTCCTGATGCAGTTGCTCCCTTAATAAATCAGTCTTTTGCCTACAATCTATTGGGCAAAAAAGAATTAGCTCTTAACCGCTTATACAGGGCATTGGAAATAGACCCTGAAAATGAAGCTACAAATCTGAATTTTGCCATGCTTATGGGAGAACTGGGACGATTAGAGGAAGCTGAAACCGCCATGCGAAAAGTGACAGAGATAAATCCGGAATCCGCGCAGGCGGCATATAACCTGAGTGTTATTCTTACTGAAAGAAAACCCGGGGAAGCACTGGAATGGAGTAAAAAAGCAATGCAACTCGCTCCTGAAGAACCCAAGTATTTATATAGCTATGCTTTTTATCTTAATAAATACGGGCAAACAGAAAATGCCATCAGGTTATTGAAACAGGCTACAATAAATTATCCATCTTATCCTGACGTATACTTATTGCTTGGAAGCATTTATGAGCAGAATAATAAAGCCATGGAAGCTAAGGAATTGTACCAAAAGGCATTGAAAAACGTACAATTCAATGAAGAAGACAGACAACGACTAGAACAGAAGCTTATCAAATGACAAGAAAATGGAACTGGGGGATTCTGGGATGTGGAAATATTGCTGAGAAATTCAGCTCAGACCTGCAAACTCTGCCAAATGCAAATCTTTATGCAGCAGCCTCAAGAAGCCAGTCTAAGGCAAATATATTTGCTGAGAGATTTGGATTTATTAAGAAATACGGATCCTATTCAGAACTGGTAAATGATCCGGAGGTAGATATCATCTATATAGCAACACCACATTCACATCACCTGGAACACAGCCTTCTTTGTCTGAATCACGGGAAAGCTGTGCTATGCGAAAAAGCATTCGCTTTGAATAGTTACCAGTCTGATCAAATGATTCAGGCTGCCAGAGAACAAGAAGTATTTTTGATGGAGGCTTTCTGGACTCGCTTTCAACCAGCATTTTTAAAGGTAAAAGATCTTTTGGAACAAAAGATTCTTGGCGAGGTTAAAATGATCCGTTCTGATTTTGCTTTCAACGGGCCATTCGATCCCGAAAATCGTTTGTACAACCTTGCCCTTGGAGGTGGCTCACTGCTTGACATCGGCATTTATCCGGTCTTTGCTGCTTTACAAGCCTTTGGACGACCGGATGAAATTAAAACTATTGCCCAATTTAGTTCTACCGGATCTGAAGAAAGTATTGCCATATTGTTCAAATATAATGAAGGACAAATAGCCAGTCTGCAATCCAGTTTTGCAGTTTATTCTGATACTCAGTCAGAGTACTGGTGTGAGAATGGATATATCAGAATAAAAAGACAAGGCATAGGACCTACCAAAGTGGAAGTTTGGAGATCAGATGAATCATCTGAGGAGGTGGAATTTACCTACCCGGATACGCATGGCTATCATCTGGAAGCTAAGCATGTGATGGATTGCCTGGATCAAAGGCTCACTGAAAGTCCGTTACTTCCACTATCTTTCAGTGCTTTACTCATGGAAACACTAGATCGTATCCGACAGGATGCTGGAATCAGATTCCCAGCATACGAGCCTGAATAACTTGATAAATTACTAAACAATGAGTACCATCTTTATTGCACTGGCCCCGGTTCTGATTATTCTGTTTTATGTTTACTTCAGAGATAAATATGAAAAAGAACCTATTGGATTATTACTAAAAGCTCTGCTTGCTGGCGCCATTATTACCATTCCGGTTTACTTCATTGAAGTAGGATTATCTTCCTTCGGACAGGCACGATTGGATCCTAATAGCCATATTATCTGGTCTGCATTTATTGTAGCCAGCGGAACAGAAGAATCATTCAAATTTCTAGCCTTATTTATTCTGATCTGGGTCAATCATAATTTTAATGAGAGATTTGACGGAATTGTTTATGCTGTCTTTGTTTCATTGGGCTTTGCCGGCGTTGAAAATCTCATTTATGTAATACAGGGAGGAGTTGAAGTTGGATGGCTGAGAGCAATAACTGCAGTTCCGGCTCATGCATTTTTTGGAGTCACTATGGGGTATTATTTTGGCTTAGCCCGATTTGCCAAAGATGGTTTGAAAGGAGCTTATATGACCAGAGCGATTGTATGGCCCATAATCCTGCATGGATTCTATGATTATTGCCTGATGTCTGAGATTCCAATTCTACTTTTAGCCTTCCTTCCATTCATTATTTACCTCTGGATTCAGGGTTTTAAAAAAATGAAAGAATTGTCAGATAATTCCAGATTCAGAAATGAAGTATAAGTTAATCTCAGACTTTTCTCCTACAGGTGATCAACCTGAAGCTATCAGACAATTAACAGATGGCATAAATCAGGATGTACCATATCAAACTTTGCTAGGGGTTACTGGTTCAGGAAAGACTTTCACTATCGCAAATGTTATCCAGGAGGTTCAACGACCCACCCTGGTTCTGAGCCATAATAAAACTCTTGCCGCTCAGCTCTACGGGGAATTTAAAACCTTCTTTCCTGATAACGCTGTAGAATATTTCGTTTCCTACTACGATTATTACCAGCCCGAGGCATACATGCCGGTGACTGGTGTTTATATTGAGAAAGACCTCTCAATCAATGATGAAATTGAAAAGCTCCGGCTAAGTACTACATCATCTCTTTTGTCAGGACGACGAGATGTAATTGTTGTGTCTTCAGTCAGCTGTATTTACGGAATAGGGAATCCTGATGATTTTTTCGCCAACACTATCCAGGTAAAAAAAGGTGAGCTTTTACCTCGGAATAAATTTCTGCGCACATTGGTTGACAGCCTGTATTCAAGAAATGAAGTTGAATTTAATTCTGGAAATTTCAGAGTTAAAGGTGACACTGTAGATATTAATATGGCCTTTGGTGATGTGGCTTACCGCTTGATTTTCTGGGGAGACGAAATCGAAGAAATTGAAACTTTCAACCCTGTCAGTGGAGGTATTATAGACAAGCCTGAGTCAATTACTATTTACCCGGCAAATATTTTTGTCACCACCAAGGAAAGAATTAAAACAGCCATACATCAAATTCAGGATGACTTGGTTGAACATGTTCAATTCCAACACGACATTGGGAGGCATCTGGAGGCAAAAAGGCTGGAAGAGCGTGTTACATTCGATCTTGAGATGATACGGGAGTTAGGGCATTGCAGTGGTATAGAGAATTATTCACGATACTTTGACGGAAGGGCTCCCGGAACACGACCATTTTGCCTTTTGGACTATTTCCCCGATGATTTTCTCACAATTGTTGATGAGAGTCACGTTACTCTGCCACAAATCAGAGCAATGTACGGAGGCGACCGGTCACGAAAACAAAATCTGGTAGAATATGGTTTTCGCTTGCCAGCAGCTATGGATAACCGTCCGTTAAAATTTGATGAATGGGAGAACCTGACCGGACAAACCATTTTCATGTCTGCCACTCCTGCCATTTATGAATTAGAAAAATCGGAAGGGATAGTAGCTGATCAGGTCATTAGGCCAACAGGATTATTAGACCCACCTATTGAGATCAGACCAAGCGCAAATCAAATTGACGATCTTGTTCATGAAATACGGATTCGTTCTGATAAAAAAGAAAAGGTTCTGGTTACCACTTTAACAAAAAGAATGGCAGAAGAACTATCCAAATACCTCGACCGGATCAATGTATCGTGCAGGTATATTCATTCAGATGTTGATACCATGGATCGTATTGAGATAATGGACGGATTAAGGCAAGGCGTTTTTGATGTACTGGTGGGGGTCAATCTCCTCAGAGAAGGACTGGATTTGCCTGAGGTATCTCTGGTTGCCATATTAGATGCTGATAAAGAGGGTTTCCTTAGGTCGGAGGTTGCTTTAACCCAAACTTCAGGACGTGCGGCCAGGAATCTTAAGGGATTGGTTATTATGTATGCAGATAAAATAACAGGGAGTATGCAGCGAACTATGGATGAGACGGATCGCCGCAGAGAGAAACAGCTCAAATATAATGTAGAAAATAGTATTACTCCTCAGCAAATCATAAAATCAAGTAAATCAGTAATGGGAGAGTGGGCAGCTAAAAATCGAAAGAAGGCATACATCGAACCACCGACTCCAATATTAGCCGCTGATCCGGTTGTACAATACATGAATGCAGATGCCTTGAAAAAATTGATTAATGAAACAAAGGCAAAAATGAAGATAGCAGCAAAAGACCTCGATTTTATTGAGGCTGCAAGGCTACGAGACGAAATGTTTGCTTTGGAAAAAAAGCTAAGAAATCAATAAATCTACCCCAAATAGGTCTTAAGCAATTTGCTTCTTGATGTATGACGTAATCTTCTGATTGCCTTCTCCTTAATTTGACGAACTCTTTCTCTGGTCAGACCAAATTTTTCTCCAATCTCCTCCAGAGTCATCTCCTGACAACTGATTCCAAAAAATAATATAATAATATCTCGTTCTCTGTCTGTAAGCGTGAACAAAGCGCGGTCAATCTCCCGACTGAGGGATTCATTCATCAGTTCTTTGTCGGCATTTGGAGAATCACCATTAATAAGAACATCCAATAGAGAATTAGCTTCTCCTTCAACAAAAGGTGCATCAACTGAAATATGGCGACCAGAAACACGGAGTGTATCTGCAACCTTCTCAGCTGGCAATTCAAGCTCAATAGCTAATTCATCTGCTGATGGTTTTCGCTCGTGTTTTTGTTCGAATCTCGAAAAGGCTTTATTAATTTTGTTCAGCGATCCCACCTGATTTAATGGTAGGCGAACAATACGGGATTGCTCGGCTAAAGCCTGTAAGATTGATTGACGAATCCACCACACAGCATAGGAGATGAACTTGAACCCGCGGGTTTCATCAAATTTTTCAGCTGCCTTAATTAGCCCAAGATTACCCTCGTTGATTAAGTCAGGCAAACTCAAACCCTGATTCTGGTATTGCTTAGCCACAGAAACAACAAAGCGAAGATTTGCTTTTGTTAGTTTCTCCAGTGCTATCTGATCTCCCTTCTTGATCCGCTGCGCCAGTTCGACTTCTTCTTCAACTGTAATTAGCTCCTCTTTACCAATCTCTTGAAGGTACTTGTCGAGTGATGCACTCTCTCGGTTGGTAATTGATTTTGTGATCTTTAACTGCCTCATATTGCTTTCTGCTCTCGAAAAAATTTGTGCAAAGATAGACGTTTAACGCACTCCGACAACGATTTGTTTCGATCATTTATCGAAACAAATCGTTGTC
>JAYEFL010000302.1:0-9213 GCA_034658635.1 Bacteroidota bacterium
GTGCGGTTTTTGGTGTCTGGGGTGGGGGCCGATTCGCGACTCGCCCCCTACGGGTTTATTTTGTTTTGCATTCTATCAGGTAGCCTTTTCCTTCTGGTATTGTGAAGGATTTTCCAGAATTTATTTTCCCTTCTTCCTGGAAATCTTTTATGTATGGCATTACCAGCTCTGCTTCATCGGGGTTTATCCCCATAGATTTCCAATCTATTTCTAATTCTATTCTGGCTGGTCCGTGCGCCCATGATGCGATCGCTATCAGGATTTTATCAGGCTTCTTATAGACCGTTGCCAGAACATCGGGTCTGCCGGTTTTTACGGGGCAATCTTTTACCCAGTATCCGATCATTTCGCTGTTTTCAATCCCGAATTCATCCCAGACTTTCCAGATGGCTGAAGGATCTCCTGACCAGGGTGCTCTGGATGTCATGCCATAAAGCATTCCTCGCCATGGGTTACCTCCTTTTTCGAGCATCTCTCCCATTAATCCGAATGGAATCCCTGACACTTCTGTCAGCCAGTAATCCGGTGAAGCATCATAATCAAAATACTCACCGAACCATAGCCTGTCGATATAGGCAAAATGCTCCAGATACAGGTTTGACGAGTTGGTAAATCCATCTCTTTGATTGAACTGGTTTGCTGAATGCAAATCGATTAGAGCTCCCGGATTTCCGCGGAGGAGAATTTTTCGCACCCGCTTCATAATGCTCCGGTCAAAAGCTACATCATCAATATACAGTCCATCGATTCCTACGTTATTAACCAACCAATTGAGTCCTTCGAGATAGTAATTATGCCATCGCGATACTCCTGAATTTATGATAGCAGCATCTTTTAGATCCGGGACAAACCATGCCCCAATGTAATTACCATCAAGATGTTCCTGCAACCAACTATATCCCCCACCAGGACCATAAGATAGTACTTCGTCTCCCAGAGATTTCAGTGCCCAGATTTCAGGACAAATATTCGTAAGCTCTCTAACTGTGTAGTAGATTTTTACCTTGGCGTTTTTATCGTGGGCTTCATCAATATAATCCTTCATTATATCCGGTGTCATAAACGGATAATTGATGTAAGGATTGATTTCTGTGGCATGGTGAACATTAATAGTATTACCTCCATAAGCCAGGATGGAATCTATTGGTTCATACTTGTGATAATACCTGTTCTTCCAATGACTCTTAGTATCCATGGCATGAAAAGGAGTGATGAGAAACTGCATATAAAAGTGCAAAGTTTCACCCTTCTTCAGAGTCCTTTCTCCCGAGTATGCCTTGACTTCATATACATTCTCACTACGCTCAAGCAAAATACCACCTTTGCCATCATTGTACCAGGAATCCGGCATTTTGAGTGGTTTCTGATGATAAAAGTTTGTATTGAGTGGTCGCTCATAATTTTCATCACGAAAAGAACTTTGCAAACCGAGGTTGACCTCTCCAATCCAGGGTCCATCGTTGTTAAAATACGGATCCCATTTCCATTTAAACTCATCGGGGGCCATACCACCGATTCTTCCTAAACCCAGCATATAGCGGGCATTGGATTCGTTCATCGGGATCACCCATGCAATATCTTGTACCAGAATATCCAGAGGTGATTCAACACGAACTTCATAAGCCAGGAATCCATCTGCCTCCAATCGTCCGTCAACATGAAATACAATATTTCCAGCTTTGGCTTCAGCCGTCCAGGTGACTAATCCTGGCTCCTTTCGTGTAAATTTTATTCCTTTAGAAGCTGGCACAATAGTTTGCCCATCAGGGAATTTTACATGGAAATCCATGCCTTTGTAGAGCAAAGCTGTTTTTTCTGCTCCAACTCCGGTCATTTCCTCGTTGAAAGAACTGATTATCTGTTCAGGAAAACCATTAGCTGCCAGAATTAAGGTACGCCCAAGAAAATGCAATTCATTTCCCTTTATCCGAATAGGTATATAGGGCTGAACAATCTCTGTATCCTCTGCAATTCTTGAATCCAGCCATCTTAGTCGGGAATGCTTTTCGGGCTCTCCGTCACCTTGATCTTCCAGGACTTCCTCGCTGACCAAAAAATTCAGATTCACCTCTTCAGAGTCTAAACCCTGTGGATGAATTGTAAGGCTGCCAGAGTATATCCCTGGTTTTGCATTCCGTGGAATCTGAAGCCCCATCCAAAGAGCCTGCACATTCCTCTTATTCACCTGAATTTCTTTCTCCAGGGGCTCGCCTGTCCAGTCAATTCCACCTTTATTATAGCAACTGAAAGCCGAAGATGGAATGATATTCCCAGCAGGATCAATGAGGTCAGAAAATAAAATATCCCGGTCATAAACATCTTTGGCGACTGAAAAAAACCCAATCTGAAATGCGAAAGATTCATTTCTTTTCACTTCAGCATCAAACTTCTGTGAATATGGGCGATCTATCCATCTTTTTGGTAGATCTGACCACATCTTAATTGGATGCAAACTATTTTCAGGAAACAGAAGGTATTCTTTGCCTTGTTCCGTAATCATACTGACCGTTTCTTCCATGGTGGCGATCACTTCCATAGGATAAAAAGAATGGAACTCATTGATGGATTGCATTTCCACCACTTTTGCTTTCTGCAAATCTATTTTTGATGCAAATATTGCCTTCCATGATGGATCACACAGGTCCTGCGGCAACCAATATTTTACTGTTGGATAATATGCTGATCCGGACATGGTATTGGGCAGGTAGTACAAGAAGTACTTACCCGGACCGTCAACAGGTTC
This sequence comes from Bacteroidota bacterium, assembly GCA_034658635.1. Taxonomy (GTDB): domain Bacteria; phylum Bacteroidota; class Bacteroidia; order Bacteroidales; family UBA12481; genus JABHCC01. The sequence goes on from JAYEFL010000302.1 coordinate 2,744, forward strand.
AAAAACCAACTCTCCGTATTCACGATTGATAATGAGTCGTATTACATTTAAAACTCTTTCCCCGCTTTTTTCCGAAATAACAACAATTTCCTTTTCCTCCGGATTCAGGTCTTTTCTTCTCCATGGAATGTGACAATATACAGCGTCAGCCGATTCCTGAACTTCCACCAGTATGCGGTGGTTGCCCAGCGAATCCGAATCCCAGTTGCCGGTTGAGTAGTTCAATTCCTGGGCCATTCCGGCCCAGGAAAAGACTAAACAAATAATACCAGACAGTACAGCCAGTTTTTTCATCTCTACAGATTCACTTGTGCATCAAGCATCTCACGAAGTTTATCAGTGGATGGCCTGGGGGCGCGTGGGGCAATCATTTTTCCTTCAGTATCAATGAAAATAAAGCTTGGGATATACTTCACCAGATAATCATCATTCATTTTGATGGAATCATGTAATTGAATCCACTCGAACTGTTCCTTTTTCACCATGGCTTCCCATTTAGGCTTATCACGATCCACAGATATGCTGATAAACACAACATTACGACCAGCATAATCCTTTACTAACTGACGATAATTCGGAATTTCTGATAAACAGGGACCACACCAGGTTGCCCAAAAGTCGATATATACGTACTTGCCTTTAAAATCAGCCAGCGAGGTGTTTTTACCATCAATATCAGGTAATGTCCAGGCAGGTGCTGTTTGTCCGGGTGCAATAATTGCCCAGGCATCACGCTTTTCGGTGATTTCGGTCTTATTCTCCTCATTGGTGGATGCTGCCATATATGCATCAAGAGCCTCTTCTGCTCCGATTTGAGGATCTGCATCTAAATGCTGTCCGGCAGTCTCAAACTTGAATTTTTCCACCATTTCAGCTATTTCAAAATTCTCATCAATGAATTTGAACTTGGCAATGAGTAATTCCGGTGTACCCCAGGCATCAGGGCCCAGGTCAGCTGCTTTAGTAGCTTGTGTAGTAATAAAGCTGCTCAAAAAATACATTGCTTCACTCACTTCTATCAATAGAGGATCATTCAAATTCATAGCACTGGTGAAATCATACCAGTCATCAGGAGCTTCAAATTCATCCAGTTTGGCATAATGCTTATGGCTTCTTGGATAATTATTCAAATCTCCATACATGGTATACATCAAAACAATTTCTTCCTGATCGATGAACTGCTGGTCCATCCCATTTGACTTATACTCATCGAAAAGGCCCGTAAACACAGTTTGCAAAGAATCTCTGCTTGCCACATATTCTGCAGGCTCCTTGAGATAATTTGCCATGTAGTTACGACCCCAACTCATTTGAATAATACCTTTTTCCAGGATATACTCGTTCTCAACTTGTAAATCACCTGAGAATCCAATGGAATTATCCCAGTCATCTACATCGGCTATGATATCCAGAGATTTCCCCGGGCTAACCCAGATACTGGCACGTTTACGGCCATAAATAACATTGATAGAAGCAGGCTTTTCACTCTCACTTTCAAAAACGAAAGTGCCATCAGCGCTAAGTTCAACAGTGTCTCTTTCACGTTCAATATAAAAGAAAAGTTCACTTGAATCAGGATTCAAAAAAGTACCAGTAACCTGAATGATATTATCCGGTGCCTGTTGGCAACCGGCTAAAATCGCAATTGCAGATAATAACAAGAGTAGTTTTTTCATGGCATTAAGAATAAATTGTTGATAATTACTGTTTTATAGTTTATGTTGAAAGTCTCATGTCTAAGGTCTAAGGTCTGTTTATTAAGTTGTCTGTTCTGAATGGGCTTGCTGGTAATCTGGCACTGTTGAAGAGATTTGTTTGGTCTGTATGTCCCCAACCAAACCTTACTGCTACCGGATTTTTTACCTCATCACTGAAGACGAGAACTGTATTTTTATCAATAACAGCCTTTGCCGGCACAAACTTCATGTCTGGTCCGGCTATCAGGAAGTGCTTTAATTCTCCGCCTTCAGCTTTAAGACCTCCACATGTATAGTTAAAAAAGATTCGGATTTTATCTTCTTCTTTTTCCCAGGATTTATATATCGGACCACTGTAATAGATATTACTAAATCCATAATCTTTTACGAGGGCCCAGGTGGCTAAACGCCGACCAACAGTCTTTTTATCAGGAGGATGAATGGTTGTCAATGATCCTATATCCATGGTTACCACCATACCTGTTTGGGGAGTTTTCATGCTTTGAAGTTGCGCTTCCCTGAGGAGTCCGGTACTGAACTCATCGCGATAAGAATAGGGTGCAATTTGAACATAATAGAATGGGAAATCACCTTGTCCCCAATCATTTCTCCAGTTTTCAATCATGTTTGGAAAAATATCAGCATACAGTTTCCCGTCGTAGCGGTTCGACTCTCCCTGATACCATATTGCTCCTTTAATTCTAAAAGGAATCAATGGAGCGATCATCCCGTTGAAAAGGGTTGTCGGAGTTTGCGGCTCGCTACAATTGCTGCAATGGGGCATGGCCATAATCTCGGTAAAACTTGATTCTTTCTTATACTTCCATTTGCCACTAAGAGAAGCCTTAAATAATCCGGATCCTTTTGGATATAGCTTCATTTTTCCAGCCTCCCCATTTATCCCTCCTAGTCCCATTGTATTGGCCACTTGAACTGCAATCAGGTTTTTTCCCGGTTTCAAAATCCCTGGAGGAATTTCATATGATCTGAAAGTTGACCAATTATATACACTCAGGTGTTCACCCACTTTTTTCCCATTGATCCAGGTTATATCCATTTCATCGATAGGTCCCAAGTCAAGTATTGTGGTTTTATTGTTCCATCTTCGGGGTACTTTCACTTCAAATCGCAATTCCATAATCCCCTCAAATTGCCCGGCCCCGGTCTCGCTCCAACTGGCGGGCACAGTTAGTTCATCCCATTCTGAATCATCAAATTCCGTGAGGGTCCATTCAGGGGAGGACTCACCGGGAACAAATCCCAGTTCATCCAGCCAGTTCTGTTGAGCAAACTCTTGAGTTTTGATCTTTCTTTCTCTGAAAACCTGAGGGTCGCAGCTTCCAGTTGAGGTATGGAAATAAGAAATACGGTTAATAAACTGATTGCTTGTCCAGGCTTCGGCAGGAGTACCTCCCCAGCTGGAATGAATCAAGCCGACAGGAATATTTAATTTCTTATACAAATGCAATCCAAAGAAAAAGGCGGTTGCACTAAAAGCGCCGGCGTTTTCCGGAGAACAGGGGGCCCAGCTGCCTTCACAATCAACCAGGGGCTCATAAGAGGTTTTTCTTTTAACTGTAAATAGTCTGATATCTGGATGATCTGCCTCAGAAATATACTTCTCAGAACCAGTAATAGGTTGATTTGGCCAGCCTTCCAAAGCCATTTCCATATTGCTTTGGCCGGAGCACAGCCATACCTCGCCTATCATCACGTTGGAAAGTGTTATCTTTTCCGTTCCCTGAATGACTATTGCATATGGACCTCCGGCTTCAGGGGTCACAACATCTACCTGCCACCGTCCATTTTCATCCGCTTTTATAGAATAAGTTTCATTCGACCAATCCACCGACACTCTGATTTCTTCCCCTGGAGCAGTCCAACCCCAAAGCGGTGCCTTAGATTGTTGCTGGAGCACCATGTTATCTCCTATAATAGCCGGAAGCCTCATTTGTGCTTCAGTTTGAAAACTAATTGAGATTAATAAAAAGGAGACGAAACCAATCTTTAAACTTCTCATAATCAATAGATCTGGGTTATAAAGAATTACGCAAAATTACTTGCGGGGGAACTAAACTACTTAATTTTTTCCGTTTCTTTATACCGTAGGCAATTTGTCTGGCCATCTCAAGAAAATCTGGAGAAATCACAGTGATTCCTCCTTCAAGAACCTCCTTCATAGGATAATCGTTAAAAGAAATAATACCCACATCAGTTCCTGTTTTCAAGCCTGACTCACGGGTTCTTTTCACCAGTTCAATTAAGTGTTTATCATCTACAACCAGGAAGGCATTGCCCTTTATTGAGTTTCCGGGTTCATCCCGGATTACTCCATGAATTCCATGGTCTTTGCAAAACGCTTTGAAAGCCAACTTGGCTTCCGGTGGGTGGTTTGCTGAATCAGGACAAACAAATATCAAGGAATCATACTTCTTTATCAATGTAATTGCAGCATTCAAATTGCCATACAGACTGTCTTCAAACTCCTGAACCACTGAGGAATAGTCACCCCATAAGGGATTCAGATAATCAAAAACCAATACTTTATTGGGATCCAGTTTTGCCAGGATAGCAGGGATATCAGGATGTTCAAATCCCATTATAATAAATGCCGAATACTGGCCTGCTGCTCCTAGCAGAATCTCTTCCATAAGCTGGATATTGTAGTGATGAAAATACATATTCAGCTCCACATTATCCGGAAGATTTTCCCGTATCCCATCATAAATCACCTGTTTGAATGGCCTTAAAGTATCTAACAGTAGTAATACTCTCGGATTTGTACGAGCCACAAAATATCCTTTGTTGGGAACAGATTCAACAATCCCCCTGCGCTTCAGTTCATCCAATGCCTTAACTATGGTTCCCCGGGCTAATCCGGTATCCTGGAAAATATGATTTACAGAAGGTAAGATGTCACCAGGAGACAAGAGTCCGGTTGACACTGCATTTACCACTAAATCAATTAATTGCTGAAATTTAGGAACACTGGAATCAGATTCAATCCTAACTCTAAAATCATTCATAACCTGCCTGTTAACTGTGCTATTCTATTCTATGCCAAGATAGTGATAATAAGGCAGAGGTAAGAAGGCAAAAGGCAGAAATTAGTCTAAAGGCTTAAGTCGCAAGAAATAAGTTGGGTGGGTTCCCTTCGAATCCTGCCTTAACGATTAATTATCAGCTTTTTCGAATGGTTTGCTCCCTGTTGATCCGATATTAGAAGGAAATAATTTCCCTGGGGGAATTGGCTCAGGCTTAGTCTGTGTATTTGCGCTCCATGATAGAGGGTTTGCTTATAAACAGTTTGGCCTGTTATATCTATTAATACCAGCTCTGTAATCTGTGTCAGAACAGTGGGGAATCTGACTGTAACCTCATCTGATGCAGGGTTAGGATAAAGCTTTATCTGGCTTGGATCAAGAGTCCAATCTCTTACCCCGGCAGCGCCAACCTGATAGTAAACAATCACCGTAACACTATCAGCAGGAGTAGCTTCTATAAAGAAGGTATACTTCAGTACTGACGTGCCTTCATTACCACCCGGAGAATAATCACCAATAAAAGAATTATCATCGGTGCTGTTTGCTGCAATTTTCACAACCTGTGTTGCTTCAGAGATAAATGGGGGATAACAGGATACACCCCAGCAAAATGAATTATCAGTACCATCAACGATTTCAATATCTGTTCTCCTGACTAAAACCTCAATTTCTTTATCCGTTTTGTTAGTTACTGACACATGTGACTCGAGTACAGCATCTGCTTTCCCAATCAGATACAGTGTGTCATTGCTGATGTCAATCCCTTCGCTGCTTAGTGATAAACTCTGTGAATATCCAAAACCGGCTGTCAACCAACCCGCCAATAAAACAAAAATAATTTTCCTCATTTCATATTCCTTTCTGTCATTCTTTCACTTTGACCTGTTCAACCTGAACAATCTGCATTGTTACCGAATCGTATACAAAAATAACAAAACTGCAGTTATCCGGCACCCAGGAGTCATCTAATTCAAGAGATCTGGTCATTTGAATACCTTCTTCCCCGGCACTCTCAAAACTGATATCTTCACCCCAAACAGAACCAACAGCATCACGGAAAACGTGATTATGCTCGTAATTATCCACATCAAGGGGATCAGCATCTTCATCTTTTTGCCAGTCAATAATGTGATCTTCTGTTAAGTAAATCGCCATTTTAAGATCTTGACCCGTATGGCTAATGTCTTTAAGATTTATTATAACAGTTGCAGTTGATGAAGCAGAATTAGACTCTGTGCTTGCAGAAATCGCAACTTCAGCCTGCTTATCAACAATAGCTGCTGATTGGCTAGCCCAATTAGCGTACGGTGTTAAGCTTTGTTTGCTGAGATTATTCACTAAGCCGATAGGGAAGGCTACGAACTCATAGTAAGTCTCCAATACAGATCCCTCTTCCGTTCTGAAATCTGTAAAAAACTTATCGCCACTTTGGGTACGGGCAAAATACCCTAAATGGAATGCTACAGTGACCACCTGATCTCCATAAAGATCGGATATCTGATCCATTGCCCGATGAGCTTTTGGACATGATTTACAGGTATGACCAGTAAAATCAATGATTAAAACCTTAGCTAGATTTTCTTGGGTTTCCCCTTCAGAATTATGACTTTCAAAAAATGGGGCCTCAATAATATCACACGAAAACAGTGACAGGAAGAGTGCGAAAAAGAAAATTTTTGAAATCAATTTTATCATGATTTTTTATTTAGAAGCTACTGGTAATCGATAG
>JAYEFL010000303.1:0-2062 GCA_034658635.1 Bacteroidota bacterium
AAATTGTAGAACCTACCGCAATTAAGGCATGGACGGAAGGCAGAACGATTTACATCGAATTAACAGATAGTCGCATTATTGGATTTCCGGCAGATCGCTTTAAACTTCTATCAAAAGCTACAGATGGGCAGCTCAAAGAAGTCAAAATAAGGTTGAATGGATTTGCATTGCGCTGGGAATCACTTGATGAAGACATTACAGTGCCAGGTATTATTGCAGGCAATTTCCAATTACCCCTTCAAGCGGTATCATAAATCCACAGCCTAATTCAGCGTGTCCTTTTCCCCTGTCGCCTTTTGAAAACCAGCGCGCAGGGCCGCCCCTTTGCCCTGATTCTCTTCATACCTCAACACGGTTATTTCAGCGTACTTATCTTCAAGCTCCCTTGCAATGGCCATTTCACATTCCTCTCAAATCATTCGCCACGAATCTTTTGTTCCTCTAACGACCCTGAGCACAAGCGAGGGAGAGTGGGTGTAAGGAACGCTTTTCACCCGGTTATACAAAGTTTTCAAAAAGTCATTGACATTAGAGTTATACTTCTATATATTTCCAGTATAACCATTAATTGAAGGGGCGGGGGGAGCAAAAATGCGCACGACTTCAAAAGAAATTGCTATTAAAATGAAGGTCTTTCCCAAGGGGCAGGTAGTCATTCCCATTTCTCTGAGGAAAAGATACAATATTGATATAGGCGACCATATTGACGTAATTCCCGGATCAAATGGAATTCTGTTAAAACCCAGTCCCAAAGTACAAGCCAAAAATCCCATTACCAAGCAATTATTTGGTATGTTCGGCAAGTATGCAGAGCAAAAACCAATCCTTGATAAAACTGATATCGATAAGTCAACAGAAGCTGAATTCGTTAAAGGTTGGATAAAATGATCGCACTATTGGACACCAATGTTCTTGTTCGTTTTTTGACATGCGACAGGAGTCAAAAATATAGAAGCCTCTACATATTCTTTGAATCTTTAGAGTATGGAAAAATGCGGGTCGAATTGAAACTAATCGTTTTGTTTCAGGTATGTTTTGTCCTAAAAAGCTTTTACAAAGTTCCGAAAACCGACATAGTAACCGGAATAGTGAATCTCTTTGAATATAAGGGGATCATAATTAAGGATAAGAAAAACATTCGAAGGATGATGGAAATATGGAGTGATAATACATTAGATATAGTAGACTGTTATCTTATAGCCTGCCTGGAAGGTGACACACAAAATCTTCTTTATAGCTATGATCATGATTTTGACAAATTTGAAATTAACCGCAAGGAACCGTAGGTCTCAGATTTGTTTTGCAGGGTCCTCTAATACTGCGGCAGCTTTTTTTTCATCAAACCCAGCTTGTCGAAGCGAAGATCCCGTTTTCCAACTCATGGAAGCATGGCCCTATAAATCAAAGCTCAAAATCCACGCAACATTCTTACTTTTTTACCAGCGTCTCGCTTCCCCGCACATGGTTTTGACATCATTTCATCTAATATAACCGACTTAGCATTGCCCGGCCATAATCCTACAATTACAAAAATATGAATCCTGCCCCAATTTCTAATTTACTATTGAATTAGTGGCTTAAATTCCATTGCCATTGAGGAAAGTTTGTAGTATAGTACTAATATCCTACAATTCAATTTTTGGAAGGAGATCAAAATGGCTCAGGTAGTTAAAATCACCAGAAAGCATCAAATCACTCTGCCCCGTGGGATCAGAGAGTGCATCCCTGGTTTGGAGGAAGGCAGGAAAGTGCAGATTGAAGTAAGAGACGAGGAGGTTGTAATTCGACCTATTATGGAGATTCCCCAAAGTCAAGCCTGGTTCTGGACCCCAGAATGGCAAGAGGCTGAACAGGAAGTTCAAAAGGACGTAATAGCTGGTAACCTTTCCCCTTCCTTTAAGTCTGCTGAGGAAGGTATCAATTATCTCCATCGCAGACGCAGACAGATAAGAGATAAATAAAAAGGTAAAACTACGTGAGACAATATCGGTTTTCTCCCAGATTTGACCACGTTTATGCTGGGCTTCCAAGACGCATTGCCAATCTGTTCGATAAGAAATTG
>JAYEFL010000304.1:0-2061 GCA_034658635.1 Bacteroidota bacterium
TTTGCTTCTCCCAGGGGGATGCCCTTGGCATTTTCTTTGGTTAGCAAAGAAAAGAAGGGATTCATTTGAACCCTCTTTTGACATGCCTACGTAAGTTACACACGGAAATTTGACATCAATACAGAATAGAACTCTGTGACATGACTCTCGGAGAGGTACTGATCCGCCAGCTGGCGGACCACCGGACACCGTTTCACCGATATGCATCGGCGCAGGCAGCATGACTAATGTTGGTGGGTTCGTCTAAGGCAGGCGTTTTACGTCTTACATTTCACGTCTCACGCCTGCCGGCCGAAGCCTCAGCGTAGGCTGGTCTTACGTCTTATATTTACCTTTGTCTTCGGCAAGTGCCTTAGGTGGAGGTGTTTGAACACTGAGCGTGAAGCCCATGGCGTGAATAATTTTCATGATGGTTTCAAATCGGGGTTTAGCATCAGGTTTGAGTGCTTTGTACATACTTTCACGACCCAGGCCGCTTTTTTCTGCGATCTTGCTCATGCCTTTGGCTTTGGCGATATCATTGAGGGCAGAAAGGATCAATTTTGGATCGCCGTCTTTTAATACTTCTTCCAAATATCCTTCTATCATCGAATCGCTGTCTAGAAATTCATAGACTTCAAATTTTGAGAATTTTTCAACCATCTATTATCTCCCAATCTTTAATAATATTACGTGCCATTTCAATATCCCGTTTTTGAGTTCCCTTATTCCCTGCACATAATAAAATCACGATTTTGTTATTTTTTATTGTAAAATATATTCGATATCCTGGTCCATAATTGATCTTGATCTCTGATATTTTACTATCGATCCTTTTATAATTCCCGAAATAACCTTCTCTTATTTTTTCTAATCTGACAATGACCTTTTGTCTTGCTTTTAGATCCTTTAATTTCTTCAACCATTTCTTGAATGTCTCGGAATTTATTATATCATACATGAGGTAATGTATCCATTTGGATACACATGCGCAAGTATTATTTATATTGTGTGATTTTGGTCATACTTTCTTAACCTTAGTCTTAAGCTCAATTCTCTTCATTATTATTTTTGAATCTATCCTTAAAAACAGTACTTTTCTAATTGTAATTGAAACAAACAATTGAAAAAGACGATGGAACTACGCAAACCTGATTGGCTGAAGATCAAACTGCCCGGCGGCAGCTCATTTCAAACCGTGAAATCGGTCCTAAGCCAACACCATTTACATACGGTTTGTGATGAAGCCCACTGCCCCAATAAAGAAGAATGCTGGAGTCATAAGACCGCGACCTTTATGATCTTAGGCGATGTCTGCACACGTAATTGTCGTTTTTGTAATGTAGATCCCTCATCCACCTTCGCTCCTAAAGGAGCTACGGTGGACAGGCCCTCTCCCACTCCTATGCTTGAAGTTGATCTCCAAGAACCGAAAAATCTGGCAAAGGCAGTCTCTTTGTTGGATTTAAAATATACAGTTCTTACATGTGTTACTCGCGATGATCTTGACGATGGCGGCGCCGGACACTGGGCGGCCTGCATAAATGCCGTACGTGCTAAAAATCCCGATTGTAAAATAGAAGTGCTTATTTCCGATATGCAGGGCGATGAAGATGATCTGCAAACTATCCTCGATGCCAAACCGGATGTGGTGGCGCATAATCTGGAAACGGTTGAACGCCTCTACTCCACTGCCCGACCGCAAGCGGACTATCAACGATCACTCGATGTTTTAAAATATATCTCTAATGCGGGTTTTATTACCAAGACCGGGGTCATGGTCGGATTGGGTGAAACGCCCGCGGAAATGGAAGAGATGATGCGCGATGCAGTGGCTCACGGAGCAGATGTTCTGACCATCGGGCAATATCTCCAGCCGACCCGCGAGCATCTGGATGTCGAAGAATATCTTCATCCCGATAAATTTAAAGAATATAAAGATAAAGCGCTTGAAATAGGTATTGCGCATGTGGAGAGTGGACCGCTGGTGCGGTCGTCGTATCATGCGAAGGAGTCATACGAAAAATTGAGGGCGGATCTGGGATCCGCCCGAACATAGATCGCAATATTCAGGGTAGAGAC
>JAYEFL010000305.1:0-2050 GCA_034658635.1 Bacteroidota bacterium
TATGAAACCCACCGGAACCCATTTCAATTATTACCATATCTGCCACCGAAAATTATGGCTTTTTGCGAATGGGATCACTATGGAACATAATTCTGAACTTGTTGCCCAGGGAAAACTCATCCATGAATCAACTTATCAGAATCGGGGTGATCGGTATCGGGAAGTGGCTATTGGGGGTATAAAAGTTGACTATTATGATCCTGTGAAGAAGCTGATCAGGGAAGTCAAGAAGTCACCCAAAATGGAAGATGCCCATGCCTGGCAGGTTAAGTATTATATCTATACGTTTGAGAAGACAGGAATTGCCGGGATTACAGGATTATTGGAATACCCCAAACTCAGGCAAACTGAAGAAGTTGTCTTAACTGATGACGACCGGACAATTATACCGGAAATATTGCGAACAATAAAACGGATTACTGAACATTCAAATGCGCCGGAAAGAAAAAAAGTTAGTGCTTGTAAAAACTGTTCATATTTTGATTTTTGCTGGACTACAGAGGAGAAGTTATGAAAAAAACCTACTATCTGTTTAACCCTGGTAGAATCTCACGCAAAGACAATACTATAAAATTTGTTCCACACGATGAGAATGGAAATGATTTGCCTGCCAGATATTTACCTGTTGAAAATGTAGAAGAGTTATATGTTTTTGGTTCGCTGGATGCAAACTCTTCAATGTATAATTTCCTGGGCAAGAACAATATATCAGCTCATTTCTTTGACTTTTTTGAAAACTATACCGGTTCCTTTATGCCAAAGGAAAGTTTGCTTTCAGGGAAAGTTCTTTTGGCCCAGGTGAAACATCAGATGAATAAAAAAAACCGAATCAGTATTGCACAGAGGATACTGGAAGGAGCAGTGTATAATATGATGAAGAATCTCAGGTACTATCAAACAAGGGGTAAAGATCTTGATGCTGATATAGCACGGATCGAACATCTTGAGCGATCCATTACGGAAACTACTGATATTGAATCACTGATGGGCATTGAGGGAAACATCAGAAAATCATACTACCACGCCTTTGATCAGATTCTCAATGACTTCTCTATGGAAGGTCGATCCTATCGTCCTCCGCTCAATGAAGTGAATGCTCTGATCTCATTCGGTAATATGATGTGTTACTCGCAGTGTCTAAGGGCCATCCATCAAACACAATTAAACCCGATAATATCTTTTCTGCATCAGCCTGGTGAACGGAGGTATTCTCTTTCATTAGATTTAGCAGAAATCTTCAAACCAATCCTGGTTGATAGGGTTATTTTCAAAGTTTTAAACAAAAGAGAAATACAGGCAAAACACTTTGAAAATGATCTGAACAGAATTGTTTTGAAAGAATCAGGGAAAAAAATATTTGTCCAGGCTTTTGAGTCTCGTCTTCAGGAAACCATAAGGCATCGCAGCTTAAAACGCAATGTCAGTTACAAATATCTTATGCGGCTTGAGTGTTACAAACTTATCAAGGAATTGTTAGATATCGAACCTTATAAACCTTTTAAAATGTATTGGTAATGTATGTAATAGCCATGTATGATGTTGGAGAAAAGCGGGTTGGCAAGATGTTAAAACATATGCGAATGTTTTTGCATTGGATTCAGAATTCTGTTTTTGAAGGTGAAATAACAGAGTCAAATTTAGAGAAACTTCGTATTGGTGCCCGTCGTATAATGGAAGAGGAATCTGACAGTCTTATTATTTTTAAAACCAGACAAGAAAAATGGCTTGATAAAGAGATTGTTGGAATTGAGCGCAATTCGGTAGGACAATTTCTTTAACTTGTCGAATAGTGTATTTTTCTCAGAAAAGGCGACAACGAAAACGATCATAGTTCTTTGATATACTGAAAAACAATACCTTAGACTGGTTGTCGATGATTGGGGCTTTTCTCAGTATCACAGATCGACAACTAATACATCTAAAATATCTATATTTACAAAAGTTAACATACTCATAATGAGTATATTTTTTTTGGTCGTCGAACGGCCTTCAATCGTACCATCGTGGAATTGAAACTAGCAGAACGCGGACCGGAAGGGTCGAAACGGAT
>JAYEFL010000306.1:0-2040 GCA_034658635.1 Bacteroidota bacterium
GGGTCTAATCTGCACAAATACAGGGCATTGCATTCTCCCTCCTTAATCTTAAGGAGAGCCTGCCCCGTACTTGATCCGGGGGCCGGGGTGGATTAACTGTTTATCGTGAAGTCGAGAAGTCGGGATATCGGGAAATCGTGACGGGTTCTTACCTGTTACCCTGGTTTCAATTACTCACCGAACCTCAAAAGTGCGCTAAGCCCAACAATGCCAGAACATCCCACATTGTCATCCCGAACTTGATTCGGGATCGGATGGAGGTTCTCGCGGTGCTAATGCAGGGTGCTCTTTTGAGGTTGCGGTGGTGCCTGAAAATGCGCTCTTGGAGACAGCGGTGGTACCCAAGCAGATCCTGAATCGAGTTCAGGATGACAGCTCATTTTTTGGCTTGGTTACTGGGTTTAATCTGCACAAATACAGGGTGTTGCATTCTCCCTCCTTAATCTTAAGGAGGGTTGGGGTGGATTAACTGTTTGTCGGGAAATCGTGTGGGCGGACACATTGGTCCGCCCCTACTGTGTTTTGCACAATATTGGTAAATGGTGATCTATGAACCTGTTTAGATTGCATACCTGAACGTTTTCTTTTATCGGATAATCATCTGATGATGGGGTGATAATAAAATTGCGCTGACTTTGTATTGTGTTGATGGCTAGTGTATTGCCTTTTGATAGTTTGGGGGCATTGGAGTGCCTGATTTCAATTGCAGCAAGTACGTTAATCCCTCTGTTGATTATTAAATCAATTTCAGAACCATCCTGAGTACGATAAAAATATGTGTCAACAGTTAAAGGCAGATTATTGATAATCTGTTGTATCACAAATGCTTCCCATGAGTTTCCTGCATTTGGATGGCCAAAAAGATCATCCCGGGTGTACAGTCTTAATAAATGATGAAGTATGCCGGTATCTCTGAAGAATATTTTTGGCGATTTAACCAATCTCTTCTTTGTGTTGATATGAAATGGTTGAAGTGTTCTGATTAAATAAGCTTTTTCAAAAAATTGAATATATGATTTAACCGAATTTAAGGAAACTCCTAATGAATTGGATATCTGAGTGTAGTTTAACAGATTACCATTCACATGAGCCAGCATCAGCCACAAGCGTTCAATGGTCTTTATTGGAGCTCCCAAACCTAAGATTGGCAAATCCCTTTCAATATATGTTTGAATAAAACTGCGCATCCAATGTGTTGAGATATTTTCATCCTCCTGGAGTATGGCATTCGGAAATCCTCCTCGTAACCATAATTGTTCATAGGTTTTTATTTTATACAACTCAACAATATCAAAAGGATTAATTTCCAGATAAACTATTCGTCCTGCCAATGATTCTGAACTATCCCTTATTAAATCAGGAGAGGCAGACCCCAGCACAATGAATCTTCCTGGTACTCTTTGTCTGTCAACCAATGATCGCAAAATTGGAAATAGTTCTGGTCGCAATTGAATCTCATCAATGATAACCGTTTTGTCTTCCAGTGATTTTAAAAATAACTCGGCATCATACAGCTTGTTATAATCCTCCGGAGATTCAAGGTCAATATAAATACAATCCTTTTTGAAATTATGGAGGTTTTGCTTTATGAAAGTCGTTTTACCAACCTGTCGCGGACCAACAATTCCGATAACCGGAAAATAATCTAGAAAATCAAGTAGTTGATCACGTAGTTTTCGTTCTAACATGATATAAATATACGAATTATTCCTGTAATTATGCAATTATGTTGCAGATATTCGGGATCGGATGGAGGTTCTCGCGGTGCTAATGCAGGGTGCTCTTTTGAGGTTGCAGTGGTGCCTGAGTTTAATCTGCACAAATACAGGGTGTTGCATTCTCCCTCCTTAATCTTAAGGAGGGACGGGGTGGATTAACTGTTTGTCGGGAAATCGTGTGGGCGGACACGTTGATTGGGCGGACACGTTGGTCCGCCCCTACTGGTTTAATAAAAAATCGGCAATGTGTATGTGTTTTATTCCTTCAATATTGTCATGCCAGAGCTTATCCATGCTTACAACATACTTTGGGTGATGGTCT
>JAYEFL010000307.1:0-2031 GCA_034658635.1 Bacteroidota bacterium
TTTTGGTTACCTGGTTAGCAGCTGTGGAGATTAGTTTTCCGTTTTTGACCACCAAAGCTCCGAAAGGTCCTCCCCCGGTTTTTACATTCTCAATTGCCAGCTCTACAGTTTGTGCCAGGAATTTTTGGTCTTCTTTCAGGATTCTATTTGTCATGATTTGGGGAAAACAATAAAAATGGATAGAAAAATGCGAAAAATGCCACCCCTGCCTGTGTCTCCAGTGTGTCTTCATTAAACATCGACAGGAAGGCGACCATAAAAAACAGCAGGAAAAAATACTGACTGAATTTTTTTTGTATGAAACCGGGAAGTACAAAAGCAAGGATCAGAAGAATAACTCCTGCTAATCCAAAAGATATTGCAAAAGTCAACCACTGATTATGGGCACGGAGTCTCCATTCAGGAGCAAGCGGTGATCGGATCTCTTCATACTTGCTTTCGAAGGCTGCCGGTACATCACCCGTTCCCACACCAAATATGGGATGATCGAGAAAAATTGAAAAACCTGTTCTGAGATATTCAATTCGCTGGGTAACAGAGTGTCCACTTGGATTCCCTCCCTTTTTGTAAATATCAATCTCCCAGATCAGTTCATACATCCTTACATTAAATTGGTTCTTTTTCTTGTAGATATGATTAGCATAACCGGCTTCTATAAGATCGATATCATTTTTCTCCAGCTGAGATACTCCATAGGCATCTTTATGAAGACCCAGGGAAGTAATATATCTTATGAGTGTATAACGCAGCTCCTGTCCTTTTTTATCCCTCCCGTCATAATCTAAGCGACTAACATTATTCCAGGCTATTCTCATTTCCTCCTCACATACATACAGGCCTGTATAATATCCATTCTCGAGTTGTAGATTAGTGGTATCATGCCAATATGGATTGCCGTTTTCTGTTTGTTTAGTTAGATTTTGTGTGTCATCTTTTATTGTATAGAAATCATTTACCTTCCAGGATAAATAGCCGGCTACCAATATGAGTACAACAAGGATTGCCCCCAGGCTGCTCCACCTTAGCCTAATATTTTTCTGGCTCAACAGCCACCTGAATGCCAGCACAAGTCCCACCAACAAGCCTACCACTAAACCTGTCAATGCTTTTACGACAACTAAAAATACCAGCAGATAAAATGCCCAGGTGAATAAAGCAATACGTTCCGCTCGAGAAACTCCTTTACGCAAAGCATAGAAGCTTAAAATGAAAACCGAAATATCCACCAGAAGGGCAAGGCGAATGTGAGAAATGAAAAGAGATGTTTCCCGGATATCAGTATATATATATGGTATGATTCCGGAAACGATACCCAGGCTCACCAGACTTGAGATGCTGACGCTGGCAGCGAAAGTGAGAAGAATTAACTTTAGTTGTTGTCGGGTGATGATCTCGGAAGTTCCGATAATAAGTGGAAGTGCCAGCAAGGGTAATTTGATCTTGAGGTCGTGCAAGCCATAATTCCAATCCTGACTATAGATCATTCCCAAGGCTGGTATAATAAAGAACAGGAACAAAATCCATATTGCCGGGTTCGATTTTAAGCGTTGCCATTTGTTGGAGTAATCCCCGCGAACAATCCAATGTATAAGCAATAGAAACTGAAATACACTGGTCACATATTTCGACAAGGGCATGCAGGCTACTATTCCTATCAGGAAAAAAACGTACACTAATTGGTGTATATTTTTTGGATCTCGACCGATTTCTATTTCCCCAATGCGCATTTTCCTGAATATAATTTTGATTTTCCAGGCCACTAAGTTAGGTTTTCCACATGAAGCTATTGAAAAGTATCTAAAAAAATCGGTATAACGTCTGTAATAATAGTATTAATTTGCAAGTGAAAGATTATGTATGCTATAGGAATTCTTACGAACGAGCCCATTTGGGAAGAAAAGCTCTCCGGTTTTTCCAGAGATTCCGGTTTTCGTGTATCCGGCAGTTTGTCGGAAGTCTCTCCTGAGCTATTTTCCAAATCAGAAGTTTTCCTGGATTCAGATGTGATATGGATTCCGACTCCAGGACCTG
>JAYEFL010000308.1:0-2031 GCA_034658635.1 Bacteroidota bacterium
TTGGCCATGGATTTTTGATCTTGGCAATTGATGAAAGAATTGGAGGAACAACCTCATAAATATTGCTCACTGTCTGGAATAGAGGATCATCAGCCATGTATTTCAAAGCAAATTCCCTTTGAGCTGTATAACGTGGGTCAGTCTTCCGAAGTACTGCATGTCCATAACCCGGAACTACACGACCTTCACTTAAGGTCCTTTTAACATAATCTGTGATCTGTTCTTTGGTAGGATTCTCTACGCCAAGTTCTTCCCTCATTGCAAGTATCCATTTGATAACTTCCTGATTTGCCAATCCATGGAGAGGACCGGCCAGGCCAAGCATACCGGCTGCATATGCCTGGTATGGTGAGCTAAGTGCAGAACCAACAAGGTGTGTCGTATGGGCACTCACATTACCTCCTTCATGATCGGTATGAATGGTCATATACAAACGGAAGAGCTTCTTGACTTCATCATCATCAAATCCCATCATATGTGCAAGGTTACCAGCCCAGTCGAGGCTTGGATTTGACTCAATATGATCACCATCAAAGTATGATCTACGATAAATATAAGCTGCTAATTTTGGCAACTTGGCAATAAGATCCATTACACCCTCATATGTAGGATTCCAATATTCCTTTTTATTAATCCCCTCCTCATATGCTTTAGTGAACTTTGAACTGTCAGCCATTGCAACAATTCCCATCGCAAACTGGTTCATTGGGTGAGTGTCTTTTGGAAGTGCATCTAATGCTGCAAATACATGATCGGGGATCTCAGCTCTTTTTGTCCACTCATCTTGTATTTCCTTGACATCCGCTTCAGTTGGAAGTTCTCCAACAAGCATCAGGTAAAATAATCCCTCAGGAAGAGGTTCAGTACCTCCCGGAACTTTTGGAAGCAGCTCTTGAAGATCTGGAATCGAATAGCCTCTGAATCGAATACCTTCTTCAGGATCCAATTTAGAAGTACTCGTCATAAGACTAATTATACCTTTCATTCCGGTCAATACGTGACCAACTGTAACTTCCGACACAACTACATCGCCGTGTTCCTTTTTTAGTTTTTGAATTACGGCTGCTTTTTTGGAAGCATTGTCGTAAAATTTTTGTTTAATGGTGCTCATTTAGTTAGTTATTAAAATTTTTTAATAGAAAAGTTTTGCTTTAGTGCTGCAAAAAATTCTTCTGTACTTAAATAATGTTCCTTTTTCATATCCTTGCCGTGAATAACCAGCGCCAAATCTTTGGTCATCTGACCACTCTCAACTGTTTCAATACAAGTGTTTTCCAAGGCTTTAGCAAAATCCACCAGTTCTGGTTGATTATCTTTCTTTCCCCTGAATTCAAGTCCACGAGTCCATGCAAAGATTGACGCAATTGGATTTGTTGATGTTGGATTCCCTTTCTGATGCTGACGGTAATGACGGGTAACAGTTCCATGTGCAGCCTCAGCTTCCATTGTTTTGCCGTCGGGCGTGATCAGTACTGAACTCATCAATCCAAGGGAGCCAAAGCCCTGGGCAACAGTGTCAGATTGCACATCTCCATCATAGTTTTTGCATGCCCAAACATATCCGCCTTCCCATTTCATTGCTGCAGCCACCATATCATCTATCAATCGATGCTCGTATAAGATACTAATTTTCTCGAACTTTTCTTTATAATCAGCATCATAAATTTCTTGAAATATATCTTTAAAGCGTCCGTCATACTTTTTTAGGATAGTGTTTTTGGTTGAAAGATAAAGAGGCCATTTTTTTGTTATGGCCATATTGAAGCAGGAATGAGCGAATCCACGTATAGATTCATCAGTATTATACATTGCCATTGCCACTCCGCCTCCTTCAAAATCATAAACTTCATAGGATTCTGCTTCTCCATCCTCAGGAGTAAAAGTAATAGTCAGTTTACCTTTTCCTTTAACTACAAAATCAGTGGCTCTATATTGATCTCTGAAAGCATGTCTGCCAATACATATTGGCTTTGTCCATCCGGGTACCAGACGAGGAATATTCTTAATTAGTATAGGTTCGCGAAAAACAGT
>JAYEFL010000309.1:0-2027 GCA_034658635.1 Bacteroidota bacterium
CTCTTTTGAGGTTGCAGTGGTGCCTGAGTTTAATCTGCACAAATACAGGGTGTTGCATTCTCCCTCCTTAATCTTAAGGAGGGTTGGGGTGGATTAACTGTTTGTCGGGAAATCGTGTGGGCGGACACCTTGGTTGGGCGGACACATTGGTCCGCCCCTACTGGTTTAATAAAAAATCGGCAATGTGTATGTGTTTTATTCCTTCAATATTGTCATGCCAGAGCTTATCCATGCTTACAACATACTTTGGGTGATGGTCTCTGATGGCGAGTAGTGGCGAAAATTCGCGATCGATGGTTGATTTTTCGCTCATCAGGTATGTTACCTGGATGTAGATTTTATTTCCATTTTTTTCAGCAATGAAATCAATCTCTTTATCATATAATTTACCGATAAACACCTTATAGCCCCTGCGCTTGAGCTCAAGCATCACAATGTTCTCAAGTATTCCTGAGATTAGCCTGTCTCTGTATCCTAATACGGCATAAATCAATGACTGATCGCCAACAAAGTATTTCTCCTGGGTTTTCAGGATCTCTTTGCCCTTAATATCGTAACGCGGAATTCGATCAATAATAAAAGCACTCTCAAGTGCATAGAGATAATTGTAAACCGTGTTAAGATCAATTTTGCGCTGTTGACTTTTGAAATAGTCAGCCACGTTTTTGGCAGAAAATTTATTGCCAACATTATCAAAGACGTACCTTACTACTCTTTCAAGAAGTTCAATATCCCGAATTTTATGCCTTTGCACTGTATCACGCAGTATAGCAGATGAATAAATATCAAATACCACCTTGTATGCTGCTTCTGTTGTGTATTCTGCTGTATGCAAAATCGGAAAGCCACCAAAACGCAGGTAATGATCAAACTCAGAATACTGATCTTCCACCTTCTTACCGGTTCGCATCTGTTTAAATAAAAGATGCTCAGAAAATGACAGTGTAAATAAGTGAATCTCAACATAGCGTCCGGCAAGATAAGTAGCCAGCTCCGATGATAAGAGCCTGGAGTTGGATCCTGTGATGTAAATATCTGCATCGAAATCAACCATGAAGGAATTAACAGCTTTTTCCCAGTTTTCTACCTCCTGGATTTCATCAAGAAGGATATAATGACGTTTTTTTCCTGTTATCCGTTCCTTTACATAGAAGTAAAGTTTGTCAGCTTTGTCTATATCAGAAAACTCAAAACTTTCAAAATTGAGGTAAATAATTCGATCCTTTTCAATTAGCCTGGCTTCCAATTCCTCTTGCAACAGCTTTAATATTACAGATTTACCGCTTCGTCGTATGCCGGTAATAACCTTGATAAGAGGTTTGTCCATAAATTCCAACAACTGATTCAAATATAAATCTCTTATAATCATTGTTAAAGTTATTAGGGTTACGACCCTAAAGATAGGGAAAATATATGAGTTTTTAGGGGTGTAGGGATGCGGGAATCGGGAGGTCGTGAGATCGGGAGGTCGGGAGGGTGGACTTTTTGCCTCCTGATTAATTTTTGTAATTTAAGATTACGTTTGTTAATGATAAATTTGTGAATAGCACTCTTCAAAAACACCATTAAAGGAATTCAGATGTTACACCTATCAACAGTCGATACCGCAACACTGGAACTTTTAAAATCATTGATGCTAATTGAGGAATTTTCTAATTTGAGACTGGATGGATGAGGGGGAATGACACCGTTCTTCAACTTGAGCTCAGAAGCCTTGTAATGGACACCTTGGTCTGCCCCTACTGTTGTTATGTCATTGGAAGAATATAACTCTTTATTAAAAGCTATATCACGTGAACCATAGGCTGATGTAAAGGATGATGAGATTCAAAAGCAAGCAACATGGTATCCGGAAGATCGCATTGTTCTTATCTGACTCATATATTACTTCTCGTTTGCCTTTAATTGTGCAGGGGGCCAGGCAGGTTGGGGGTGACTGGGTGATTGGGTTACTGGGTTACTGGGTTACTGGGTTACTGGGTGAATGGGTTACTGGGTGACTGGGTTACCTAGGCTGAAGATTTTCA
>JAYEFL010000310.1:0-2017 GCA_034658635.1 Bacteroidota bacterium
CTTGAGACGCTTTGCGATCTTTTGGGCAATAAACTGAGGATTGAAATCGTTGAGAATGAATTTTTTATTATCTATTGTATTACTTCTTTATGGACAATATATTATCTGTTATTAAATAATGAGTTAATTGGTGATACTGATGTACGGCAAAATTACTTACCTTTAAACTTGAATCGCCCCCCAAACGAATTCATTAATTGACCATGAAAAACATTGTCATTACAAGTGTTCTGCTGCTTGTCTGTTTTAGTTGCCAGAAACCAGAAAGTACAGCTGTGGAGTACATCGACGCCAACGGAGAAACCATCCCAAAGATTATGCTTGATCTGATTGAAGATGAAGCTGAAGTCAAGTTCACTGATTGGTTTGAGAATATCCGGATGATTGAATTGGAGACCACTGAGAATAGTCTGATGCGATACCTGATGCGAACGTATGTAGGTGAAGAATACATTATTGTTTCTACTGCTGATCATGGTATTTTACAGTTTTCAGCTACCGGGAAGTTTGTTCGGGTCCTGGCTCCACAGGGTGGAGGGCCTGGAGAAGTCTTGGATGCCAATCGAAACATTTTTGTGGATAAAAAAAACGATAAGTTGTATACTACAGATGGACAATTACACAGGGATAAAGCACTTTGTGTTGGAATCAAATCAGGAGAGATTACTTACATTCCGTTCCAGAATACAGGCGGCGAATCACATGTAAGAGACATTATCGTACTGAATGACAGCTTGATGTACATTACAACCATGCAGGTCAGGGGACGTCCATCCACTTGCCCACTTTTCTGTCAAACCACATCTGGCAGGCTATTGTGGGAAATCAATAAAACCCACCCCAAGGGCATTACTAATGGTCAAATTCGTTTAGTGGATGGCGAGATCTATTTTAGCTATTTATTCGGAGGCGATACTATATTTCGCCTAGAAGAGGATGAATTACTTCCGGTGATTACCTCATGGAGCGACCATCCGAGCGCCTATGAAAAACAGGAGCTGGGCAGTGTATATACTGGACTGTCACCAATGACAAAGAATCTGTTTAAGGGAGGAATTGCCCGTATCACTGATATGGTAGTAGATGAACGCTCTGGTAGGGCCCGTCCCACTATTTCGGATAGGGAAGAAATTATTTTCAATCAGAAGACTGGCCAGGTTCAAAAGATCGGAAGCATAAAAAATGATTATCTGGGCTTCAATGATCCATTTTATCTTCAGGTTTTGCCTAACCGAAAAGGAGTAGCCAAATACGAGGCACTCGATTTTTACGAAAAAATTGATTCCATGTATCACCTGCCGGATATAGCCAAGAGTCTAAAATCCAGACTGGGAACTATCCTGGAAACTCTGGATGAAAATGATAATCACTGGTTGCTGGTTGGTGATTTGAAAAAGGGGGTGTAAAAAGGTCATTCGGAAGGTGGACGAAAACTACTTTACTTATTCAAATAAGTCTGCAAATTTTCTCGAAAAGAAGGCCCTATGGCTATTATAGCTTCCCCAATAATGATTTGATTATTTTCGATTCTTTCGATCTGCTCAATATTAACCACATAGGAATTGTGCACACGAATGAATGAGGATGATGGTAGCTGATCAATCATCTGATTCAATGTCATTCGGGTATTTATCCGGTCTGATCCGGAGAAAACATTGAGATAATTCCCATCACTTTGGATATAGTGGATATCTGAAATGCAGATTTTGACTTGCTTGTATCCATCTTTCAGAAACAGATATTTGCTCAAAACTCCGTTTTTCTCTTCCCCATTTGTCATCATCAATTTCTTCACCTTCTGAATCGCTTTAGCGAAGCGATCGAATTCGATGGGCTTTAGCAGATAATCGGCTGCCTCATATTCATAACTATCAACAGCATATTCAGAATAGGCGGTAGCGAAAATAACATGCGGACGAACACTCAGCTGATCAAGGAGCTGGAGTCCGGATAATCCGGGCATATTGATATCTAGAAAAATCAAATCTACCGGATTGTTTTTCAGGAAATCTCTGGC
>JAYEFL010000311.1:0-8937 GCA_034658635.1 Bacteroidota bacterium
CCGAACCCAATGGCAATAATAAAACCTTTCCGTGGAGTTCGTCCTCCAAAAGGATATGCAAAGCAAGTAGCTTCACGTCCGTACGATGTATTGAATTCTGAAGAAGCCAGGCTGGCAGCTGCTGATAATGAGATGTCTCTTCTGCATATCATTAAACCAGAGATTAATTTTAAACCCGGATTTGATGAACATGCACCAGCTGTTTATGACAAGGCTGTTGAGGTGTTTAATTCTTTTCAGGAAAAAGGTTGGCTGGTTCAGGATGATAAGGAAGTGTATTATATCTATGCTCAAACCATGGATGGCCGTACCCAGTATGGAATTGTAGCAGCGGCCAGTATTGAGGATTACCTGAACGGCATTATTAAGAAGCATGAACTTACTCGTCCGGATAAAGAAGAAGACCGGATGATTCATGTTCGTATCAATAATGCCAATATTGAGCCGGTATTTTTCACTTTCAGAGCCCATGAAGAATTGAATGTTCTGATGGAAGATTGGGTGAAAAACAATGATCCGGTTTATGACTTCGTTTCTGAAGATCAAATTGGCCATCATTTCTGGATAGTTGACCAGGATGAAAAGATCAAGCGTATTACAGATATTTTTGCTACAATACCTTACACCTATGTGGCTGATGGACACCATCGTACAGCTGCGGCAGCTTTAGTCGGTGAAGAAAAAAAGAGAAATAATCCCAATCATACAGGCACTGAGGAGTATAATTATTTTCTGGTTGTCCATTTTCCGGATAATCAACTGAAAATTATTGACTATAATCGGGCAGTTAAGGATCTTAATGGATTAAGTGAGTCAGAACTCCTGAAAAAACTTGGTAAGAACTTTGTGGTTGAAGAAAAAGGTGCAGAGGCTCATCGTCCAAATGTCCTTCATAATTTTGGAATGTTCCTAAATGGTAAGTGGTATAGCCTGACTGCCAAAGAGGGTACTTACGATGATAATGACCCAATCGGAGTTTTGGATGTGACTATTTGTTCAAATCTGATCTTGGATGAATTATTGGGTATAAAAGATCTTCGTACCGACAAACGGGTTGATTTTATTGGTGGAATCCGCGGACTTGGAGAGCTTGAGAAACGGGTTAATTCCGGTGAAATGGAAGTCGCATTTGCTCTATATCCTGTATCGATGAAACAACTAATGGATATCGCTGATACTGACAATATAATGCCACCAAAAACTACCTGGTTTGAGCCAAAGCTGAGGTCTGGGCTGGTTATCCATAAACTTGATTAAAAAAAAAGAGCCACATAGTGACTCTTTTACCTTGAAAAAACCAGAATCAATTAGCTCTCACAGACACTGAATATCTGCCAGTAGCTCCTTTGGCTGCAACCATGATAGTCCAAATGCCTGTATTCTTTTTGGCATTCTCCTCATCCCATTTGAAGTTTTGCGACCAATTAACGTCAGCAAGTGGGGACACCTCAAACTCGTGTATTGTTTTATTGTTAGGATCAACAAGTTTAATCATAATGCTGCCATCCTCAACACTTCCGCTGGCTACAAAATGAAAGCTGTCTGAACCTTCCTGAACATTGTATTTAAATTTTGTGCTGAAAGTAAGGTCTTCAATAGTCTTGCGAATTGTTAGGCTGGTTGATTCTTTTGTCCGACCGTAATAATCAGTGACCAATGTTGGAAAACGATTCTGGAAGACCCTGTAACCTATTTCAGGCTCTGCAATATCTTCTATCTTATCCAGCTCCACTTCAAAATCTTCAAATGCTATATGGTATTTTTTAAAAGCTTCCTCCTGAACTCTTTTTTGATCTTCCATAATGGCTTTCAACTTCTCCTGATCGAGATATTTTGTCTTGATAAGTTTCTCAAGCTCCTTTTGTTGAAGGAATTCCTTTTCCTTAGTCTCTAATTCTTTCTCAACTCTTTTGACCTCCTTTGCTTTTTCTTCTTTTTCCTTTTTGCTCTGCGCCAGCACATTTCCTCCGGAAAGAATAAGTCCGAGTATCAGGAATGGTACAAATTGTTTTAGTATTTTCATAACACATTAGTATTAGTTATCCGATTCAAAGATACAATCAAAGATCAGTGTCTTGTGTTAATGCCCGGTTAACGTCTGGTTAATGTGGCACTTATATATGTTTAGATCCTACTTTTGTAATGTATGAAAAAATCCACCCAATATATTCTGCTTGCAATTTTTGCTCTGCTGGTACTGATAGTACTCCAAACATATTCAGTTGTGAGAATATATCAATTGGAAAAAGATCGTTTTGAGAATCTGTATAAAGAAACTATTTTAAAAGGGCTGGATAAGTTGGAAGAAACACTTCCGGATCTAGGACTGGAAACTGCTTATTACATTTTGGATGAGAATTCCTCGTATTTTTTGGATTTGTTGAGTTCTGGTGAGATTTCAGATACAATAGTATTTAGAAGTTTATTGCTAAAGAATGTTCATAATACCTTTGAAGAGTATCAAGAATTGAATTCTCTGGTTGAAAGAATTCTTGAAAAGAATAGTATTTCTACGCCATTTACTACTCATTTTGTTTTTAGGGAATACAAATTAGAGAGTTGGACTGATTCTCTCAATGTTTATGAGGGTAAAAGAGATATGGCTTGGGATTATCCTGATACCCTGAATATCTCGAAGAAGGCATTATTTATGGGTGGGTACGAATATGTTGGCACAAATTTTCGTTGTAAATATGATTTTGTTATTGACTTCTCAGAAATGGAGCGATTAGTTCTTAAACAGATCGCAGGTATTTTGATGCTAATGATAATTTCATTGATAATTGTAGGACTGATCTTCATTGTTACCGTTAGAAACATGTTGGAGGAGAGGCGATTATCATTACTGAAGACGGATTTCATTAATAATATGACCCATGAGTTGAAGACACCACTATCAACAATTGCCATTGCTACTAAATCGCTCCAGCAAGAAAGTTTCATGGTAGATCCGGATAAGGTGAAAAGCACAGCTCGCATTATTGGACGTCAAAATAAACAATTGAGTAAGCAGATTAATCACCTTTTGGAAGTGAGTATGTGGGAGCGTCAGCAATTTGAACTTGACAAGAGGTGGACAAACCTGAATGAATTTTTATCAGATTTGTCTGAAGCTTTTCGCTGGGAAAGAAAAGACCAGGCTGTCGTTGTTATGAGTGATTGTCAGGTAAATAAGGATCTGGAGGTTTTTATAGATGAAACACAAATGGCTACTGCCATCCATAATCTGATGGTTAATGGTGTGAAATACAATGAAAAAGACCCTGTCATTGAAATCAGTTGCCTGGTAGCAGATAATATCGTAATCAAGGTTAAGGATAATGGAATCGGTATCGGTAAGGATAGTTCAAAACATATTTTTGAAAAATTCTACAGGGTACATACCGGAAATATTCATAAAGTCAAGGGTTTAGGACTAGGCTTGTTTTATGTCAAGCAGATTATTGAAGCTCATGGCGGAACTGTTAATATGAAAAGCCGAATTGGAAAGGGAACTGAATTCACAATAAAATTACCATACAATGGCAGATCAAATAATTCTACTCGCTGAAGATGATTTGGATTTGGGAAATGTATTATCCCAATACCTCGAGATGCAAGGTTATATTGTCTTATTAGCCAGAGATGGAGAGGAAGCATGGGAGAAATTCCAGAAATCAGAAGTCCAAATTTGTGTTTTGGACGTCATGATGCCTAAAATGGATGGCTTTGAACTAGCAGAGAAAATCTATCGCAAATCGCCTGGGATACCATTTATCTTTCTTACTGCGAAAAGTTTGAAAGAAGATCGGATCAGGGGATTGAAGATTGGTGCTGACGATTATATCAGCAAGCCATTTGATGTGGATGAATTGGTTCTTAGAATTCAAAATATCCTTAGAAGAACGGGTACTCCAGAGATAGCATCCTTCCAGATTGGACAGTATGATTTTTCTTTCGAAGAGCTGACGCTTATTGGTCCTGAGGATAACCACAAACTTACAATGAAAGAAGGAATGCTTCTGAAATTCTTCCTTCAGCATCAGAATAAGCTTGTTAAGAGAGAGGAAATTCTCGAAGAACTATGGGGCGAAAATGATTATTTCCTGGGGAGAAGCATGGATGTTTTTGTTAGTAGATTGAGGAAGTATCTTAAGAATGAGAAGTCTGTGGCAATTGATACTGTTCGGGGCACGGGATACATTTTCAGAAGAAAGTAATATCGTCATTCGTCATTCGTCATTCGTTAGTCGTCTTTCGTCATTCGTCATTCGGAAAACAAGGAGCTTAGTTATGCATGGATTAAACAAAAAAGGTCAATCTCTGTTCAAACCATTTTGAAGTATTTTTTTCATGACTTTGTGAAATTCCCAATTTCTTACTGGAAATCCACTGTTTTTTTATAAAATTGATCTTTGTTTTTTTTAATAATTGACCAAAATGGAAATATCAGCAAACTTTGACGGTGGTAATATTATCTTCGATTCTGCCAGGCAAACTGATTCAGCAAATCATGCATATTTGAGAATACGCAAAGACATTGGTGCAGAGTTTATGCAATGGTTTTACTTTCGGGCACAAAATGTTAAATTTCAGCATTTGGTGATTCATATTACTAATGCCAGTGAGGCTTTTTCTCCAGAAGGATGGAGCGGATATCAAGTTTGTATTTCCTATGACCGGAAGAAGTGGGTGAGGTGCAATACACATTATGATGGCAATGAATTAAAGATAGAATTAGATTCTGAGCATAACATGGTTTACTTTGCTTATTTCCCTCCCTTTAGCTATGAACAGCATCTCGATCTGGTGGCTAAAGCTCAGATCTCCCCTTTGTGTAATATTGACGCACTTGGAAAAACTGTAGAAAGCCGCGACATAGATTTGCTGACAATAGGGGAGCCATCTGATTCAAAGAAGAAAATATGGATACTTGGAAGACAGCATGCTGGCGAATCTATGGCTTCATGGTTTGTGAAGGGAATGATAGAACGCTTGTTGGATGCGAATGATGCTGTTTCTATAAAGTTACTTAGTCAGGCCGTTTTTTATGTGATACCCAGCATGAACCTTGACGGTAATATTGCAGGTAATATAAGGGTGAATGGCGCAGGTAGAGATCTGAACAGAGAATGGGCAAATCCAAGTGAAGAGTTCAGTCCTGAAGTGTTTTATGTGAAGAATAAAATGCTATCGATCGGAGTTGACATGTGTTTGGATATTCATGGAGATGAAGAATTACCATATAATTTTGTTTCCAGGATAGATGGGATTCCTAACTTTGACGAGAGGCTTGCGAAACAACAGAAAATGTTTTCTGAGGCATGGAAGATAATTAGTCCTGATTTTCAGGATAAGTATGGCTACCCTGTTGATAAACCTGGAAAAGCTAATCTCTCGATCTGTTCAAAGAATATTGCTAACACATTTAGATGTCTGGCTTTAACCGTGGAGATGCCTTTTAAGGATAATGCTAATTTGCCAGATCCTGAGCAAGGATGGTCAGTTAGTCGTTCAGAAGGATTTGGTGCTTCACTTATCAGCACACTTCTGATGATAGTGAATGAATTATAGAAAACCTGAAAATATAGAGTTAAATTTGTCTCATGAATGAATTTGAACAAAATCTGGCCAGACTTATATCTGAAATACCTGCTACTGTCAGAATAGTGGCGGTTTCTAAAACTAAACCAGTAGACTTGATGAGAAGTGCCTATAAGGCTGGCCAGCGTATTTTTGGAGAAAACAGAGTTCAGGAAATTATTAATAAGCATCCTGAGATGCCTGCTGATGTGGAGTGGCATATGATCGGACACCTACAGACCAATAAGGTCAGACAAGTTCTTCCTCTTGTTAGGATGATTCATTCAATCGATTCTCTGAAGCTTCTGAATACTGTTCAAAAGGAAGCAGCCAAAATTCAAAAAACAGTATCATGCTTATTCCAGGTTCATATTGCAACTGAGGAGTCAAAACATGGGTTTTCTCCTAATGAATTGCTTGATATACTTTCAAATATCAAACAAGGAGATTATCCAAATATTATCTTCTCCGGTCTTATGGGAATGGCTAGTTTTGTGGATGATGAAGACCAGATTGTTGCTGAATTTAAACAATTGAAAGAACTCTTTAATGAGCTTAAGTCTGTATCTATGGCTGGAAATAAGGATTTCATCGAGCTGTCGATGGGGATGTCAGGAGACTATCCCCTGGCAATTGAGGAGGGAAGTACATTGATCAGAATTGGAACTCTTCTTTTTGGTAGCAGGGCTTGTTCAATATAGATTAAAGATTGAAATTGTCGAATAAATAAATTACTTTGGAACCCAAATTTATTAGCTCAAAATATTAAAACATGGCAAATTTACAGACCTCCTATGTTGGCTTAACTTTAAGAAATCCATTGATCGTAAGTAGTTCAGGATTAGCTGATTCGATTGAGAAAATTAAGAATATTGATAAGGCAGGAGCTGGAGCTGTTGTATTGAAGTCCCTTTTTGAAGAACAAATAAATGCTGAAGCCGGAAAATTGATGGAGGATAACTCTTACCCGGAAGCTGCAGACTATATTCAAAATTATACCAAGAGCAACAAGGTTGATGAATATTTCAAACTAATTGAGGAGGCCAAAAAGGAAACTTCCATACCAATCTTTGCAAGTGTGAACTGTGTGAGTGGAACAGATTGGATCGATTTTTCGAAAAAGGTTGAGGCTGCAGGCGCCGATGGTTTGGAAATCAATCTATTTATTTTGCCTGTTGATGCAAGTAAGTCTTCTGTATATGAATCACAATATTTTGATCTTGTAAGAAAAATCAGAGAATCTATTCGTATTCCCATTATTCTTAAGATATCCAGTTTTTTCACCAATATTATTTATATGGTAAATCAGTTTTATCAGTTGGGAGTGAATGCTGTTGTGCTGTTTAACAGGATGTACGAACCTGATATTAATATTGAAGATCTGAGTCTAAGCTCAGCAGAAGTTTTCAGCTCACCTGCAGATCTTCGGAACACTTTGCGATGGGTAAGCTTGGTTTCTGATAGCCAGAAAGACATACAAATATCCGCTTCAACAGGGGTACATGATAGCTCTGCTGCGATTAAAGTACTATTGGCAGGAGCTCAGACTGTTCAGCTCTGCTCCACCTTGTATAAAAATGGTGTGGATTATCTGGGAACTGTTATCTCTGAGATGGAAGCCTGGATGGATGAAAAAGGTTTTGATAGCATCGAGGATTACAGAGGTAAATTGAATTATCGTAGTCACAAGAACCCCAGAATGTGGGAGCGTTCACAGTTTATGCGGTATTTTTCAAATAAAGACTAAAAAAAACAGTGTTCTATCTGCCTTCCAACAGGTGAATTAATTCGAGTCCAAGATTTCTGTTATGCTCAGGCAAATCCAGAATTACAGAACGGATTTTAGAAACTAAATCCATCTTCGTGTTATCACTTACATCAAAATCCAGGATAGTGTTCTCAATGAGTGTAAAGGCCTCTAGTGCTTCCATGTAATCCAGCACAAGAAAAAGGTCAACAAAGTATGTCAGATGACTTGTATAATTTAATCCTGATTCCCAGCAAACCTGAATCAAATGCTGACGGATTATCGCATTGTCAGAATGACGTAAAGCATCCATAAGCAAACTTATTATTTTGTCATCCTTGATGTCAGATAAAAGTATTGTAGCAGCTTTACTAATCACTCCGTCATGATTTTCTCTAAGAATATTCAGGATATTTGGAACATCTTTTATACTTCCTGATTTCCTGTATCCGCTTAATTCCTCCAGGATTTGTTCTTCCGTTCTCTTTGTGTTCGTCATATTTTCTGTTTATTGTTGAAGTTTGGATTTCAGGAATTTACCGGTATATGATTCCTTAACCTTGATGAGATTCTCAGGTAATCCTGCAAAAACCAGCTGTCCTCCTGAATCTCCACCTTCCGGTCCCAGGTCAATCACCCAGTCAGCTGTCTTGATAACCTCAGGATTATGCTCAATAATAATAATTGTATGTCCCCTGTTCAGTAGGGCATCAAATGCTGATAGGAGTATTTTAATGTCATGGAAGTGCAGGCCTGTGGTAGGTTCATCAAAAATAAATAAGTTCTTGCCACTTTCCTGTCCTTTTGAAAGAAAGGATGCCAGTTTAACCCGCTGACTTTCACCGCCCGAGAGAGTGGACGAAGATTGGCCAAGTTTAACGTAACCCAATCCTACGTCTGAAAGAGGCATTAGCTTTGTTGAGATTTTGTTGGCTTGTTTTTCATTTTGATTGCCGAAAAATTCAATAGCTTCTTCAACTGTCATCCCGAGAATATCATGAATGTTGGATCCATGATATCTGACATCGAGAACCTCATCTTTGAATCGTTTGCCATGGCAGTGGTCACACACTAAGTGAACATCAGCCATGAATTGCATTTCAACTTTGATTTCACCTTCGCCCTGACATTCTTCGCATCTGCCACCATCCACATTGAATGAAAAGTGAGCCGGCTTAAAACCACTCATTTTTGATTGAGGAAGGTCAGCAAATAACTTCCTTATTTCATCATAAACCTTTAGATAGGTGACCGGATTTGATCTGGAACTTCGGCCTATTGGATTCTGATCGATCATTTCTACCCTGTCAATAAGGTGGATGTCGCCATAAATATCGCCATGTTTGCCTATGTTACCAGCCTGACCATTTATTTTCTTTGCTAATCCATTATACAGAATCTGATTGACAAGAGAGGATTTGCCAGATCCACTAACCCCGGTAACAACGCTCATTATTTCCAGAGGAAATTTGACATCAAAATTCTTCAGATTATTTTCGCACGCTCCTTTAATCTCGATAAAATTGTTCCATGGCCTGCGCTTTTCAGGTAAAGGAATCAGATCTTGGTTTCTCAGGTACCTTGCCGTCAGTCCCTCAGAAGAATCCAATAAATTCTTCAGACTTCCC
>JAYEFL010000312.1:0-6247 GCA_034658635.1 Bacteroidota bacterium
CATAGGCTGTGACAAAAACACAGATGGCCCGGAAGGAAGCAATCAGAACAGCTTTGATCTTCAGTATGGAAATATAAGATTTGATTTTCCTCTGGACGATAAATATGGCGCCGGACGCTGCACAAAAAGAACTGATTTGAGCATTAGTTATACGGCAGACAGCCTATACAGAAAAGAATACCTGACAAGCGCAAATTTGTCTGACTACCAGGGAACGTACACTTTCATTCTAAAACCAGGAAAATACTTCTATCAGGCCGGGAAAGTTTGCCTGTGTGGTGGAGATACATGCCTTTGGAACGGGTATCCGGGCGGACAAATGGGTGTTCAATGGACAATGGGCTGGTTCACAATAGAAGTTGGAAAATCGATTGACGAACGAATAACTTTTGTCAAATGAAACGGACAATAATAATATTGATCCTATTTTGTATTATCCTGACAAGTGGATGCAGAAAAAACCTGGATCGCTTTGATTTAGAGATTGTTCTGTCAGTAGATACTGAAATTGAAAAAACCACTCACATCTTCACATTCAAAGCTACTACTAAGGACCCCGTACCTTCAAACGATAAAATTTATTGCAGATTCGACTGGGATTCAGACTCAATATGGGACACTCCTTTCTCACAAGACCTGGAGGTTCACCATCGCTTTTATGTACCAGGCACCTATACAATTCATGCCGAATTCCTGACTAAATCAGGATATATGCAAAACGAAAGTCTGGAGATTATCGTTGAAAGAGGATTTTCAAGCCCAAAACCAGACTTTCAGGTGATTCCGATGACGGGCCATTTCATGACTGACTTTATCTTTGATGCATCCCTGACTCACGATGACGAAGATTCACTCGAGACTCTTCAATTCAGATGGGATTTTTATAACGATGGTGACTGGGACACAGGCTACCTCGACAGCGCAAGAACTAGCTTCAGGTTTATTTTTAACGGCAAATTCCAGATCAAAATGGAAGCAAAAGATCCCGGTAACAGAAGTCAATATGTATTGCATTGGGTTGATGTTCACAGCACTGACACCATGATCAGGCCAGTTTTGAAAATATATCCCCTTGAAGGATCAGTGGTTGACACATTCTTATTCGATGCATCTGAATCTTATCATCCCAACGATCCCGATCAAATTCTTAGCTACTCCTGGAAATTTACAAATTCAGGCTTTACAATGTCTTCTCCGGATAGTGCTGTCATAAGAAGATTCTTCAAGTATCCCGGACCAATGGAAGTTATTCTTATTGTTGCTGATGAAAATGGATTACAAAACCGTTTGTCAAGAGAATTCTACGTCTCTCTCGGAAACCGTCCTCCAACTGCTTTTTTCGAAACGCCCACTGCTTATGGGAATATCCAAACACAGTTCTATTTCTCAGCATGGGGATCAAGGGATGACCATAATGCGGGCTCAGAATTGGAGAAAAGATGGGATTTTGATGGAGATGAAATCTGGGATACACCCTTTTCCATTGACATGGAGTATTATCATCAATATGATATACCCGGAGCTTACCATCCTACCCTGCAGGTAAAAGATGAGCAAGGTCTCACGAATACTGTTTCCCATGAAATTCTGGTATCATCTTACACTTATCAGACCGGATTTATGCGAGATGAAAGAGATAACAAGCTATATGGAACAGTTAAAATCGGAAACTACTGGTGGATGTCGGAAAACCTGGATTTCAGACCTCCAAAAAAAATGAATCTTACAATGCTCCAGAAATGCTACAACGAAGACGAAAGACTTTGCGATCAGTATGGTAGTTTGTATTTAACCGACCGTGTATATGACTATAACGAGAGAGGGAAAGGTGTTTGCCCCAAAGGCTGGCATGTACCAACAAGTCATGAAATGGATGATTTAATTAGTAATCTGCCTGAAATCAATAGTCGCGAAGCTATACAAGTTGGAGGCAGTATTGGATTCAACGCACAATACTCTGGAAAAGGGAATTACGCCTTTCAATATGGTCCATTTGGAAATATTATAGATACAATCTGGACATTCAAAAATCAGGGAGAGGAAGGCTATTTTACAACCTTGGCCAATTCATATACCTCTAATCGGGTGTATACTTTACAAATCACAGAAAAAAGCCCGGAGATTTGGCTGTTTAGGTACGACGCTACATTTGATTATTATTCTATACGTTGCGTAAAAGATTAAGCTATGAAAACAATCAGTTTTGTTCTTTTACTTTTGTCTTTCAGCCTTTTATCATGTGAGTCAGACCCCGATATCATGAACGATGATGCTCCCCCGGCACTCTTTGTCTGGGGCTATGTTGATATGCAATCTGGCAAACATCAGGTGAGAATTCGCAGAGCTATCCAGGAGAAGGCAATATGTATGAGCTGGCAAACAATCCTGAATTACTCCTCCCATCTGATCCTCTACGTGTTGACCTGATTGTTTATTCTTCAGTAGATGACACAATCCCCACCATATTAGAAATGTACCCGGTGGTTTATCCAAAGGAAGAAGGCAACTTTTCATCCGAACAAAACATTATTCATGAGGTGGAATATCCAATTCCAGAATTTTCCTCCTGCCAGGTTCAGATCCACAACCTGGCAACTGGGGAGATTATCACTTCCGGCAAAGTAAAAACACGTGCTCCTGACTTTATATTTCCTTATTATATAGGCTGGTACGATCTGCAATTTAATTTCACAAACCCTGATGAGCCATTCCATATAAGCTTTACATCCAGTACTAATAATGTCCTTAAACTTATCACCGAGATAAAATATCTGGACATATTGAATAATGGAGATACCCTTTTTCAAAAAAGCATTTTTGAAGGGTTGCCAATTTTTGGTTTAAGTAATGGCATTGGATATGTCAAAGCATATAACAAAGATTTCCAGTTGGAATACATTTTCAACATATTGAACAGAGTTATTCCGGATAATCCGGAGGTCAAATACAGGATGTTTCACCGTTTTAAATTCAAAGTTTGGGCAGGGAGTCCCGGCTTAAGATCCTACATCCAACTTACTGAACGACATAATGATAACCGCAAGCTATACTATAGCAACATTAACGGAGGCTATGGATTGTTTTATGCCTGCGACTATTCTGCAACCAACAATATTAAACCCACACCCCCATTTGTAATTGCAATTTCGGAATCTCAGGAAACAGAGAAGCTCAGATTCTCACGCTACCGCTACGATGGGTACTATATTGACCCGGATACAGCCAATATTCAAGTTTCCTTCAATTCAACCCATCATGAATAAGAGAAGTCTTCTTATAATAATATGTCTGTTGTGCACTCTCATAGGACATGCCCAGGTGGGAAGGCTAAAGGGATTTGTGCTTGATGCCAGTAATGGTCAGCCCATATCATCAGCAACTATCATATTGAAGGACAGTTACCGGGGTGTAGCCACCGATGAAAATGGATACTTTCTTTTTCAGAGGCTTCCTGTCGGATCTGTTACGCTTGTTATCCGTTCTGTTGGTTACACACAGAGAAGCCTAACTGTGGAAATCAAACCCGACGAATTCACCCAGGTTCTTATCCAAATCAATCCTGTAACAATACAACTGGGTGAAGCAACTATATCCGGAACCAGGCAACATTGGGAGACCACCAATACGGTTTCTTTATATAGACTGACCCCAAAAACTATCAATAGAATTCCAAGCATCACTGGCTCTCCTGATTTGGGGGAATTTCTACAGCTCATCCCCGGGATTATTTTTACCGGGGATCAGGGCGGACAATTTTATGTACGGGGTGGAGGGCCCATTCATAATTTGGTAAAGATCGACGGGATGACCGTAGTGAATCCCTTCCATTCAATCGGATTTGTTTCCGTATTTGATACTGAAACTATTTCTCAAGTGGATGTTTATACAGCCGGATTTGATGCAAGATACGGAGGACGACTTTCAAGTGTCATAGATATTCGCACCCGTCCGGGGAATCGACGTAACCTGGCCGGTTCACTTAATGTGTCGAATTTTGGTTATGGTCTGACACTGGACGTTCCTCTTCTGAAAATGACCACTGAAAAGCCAAGATCAATATCGTTACTCGTATCAAACAAAAGATCTTACATCGATCAGATTGATGACAAAATTTATCCTCATTTGAGCAAGCATGGCATTCCATATAAGTATGATGATCTCTTCGCAAAAGTATCTTTCATGGGTATTTATGGTGACCAGCTCGACATTTTGGGAATGAGGATAACAGATCAGGCCTGGTTTGGAGAGACAATGCAATCTTCATGGACAAACACAGCAGGTGGCGCCCGGTTTCTTACTTCACCGAGCTCCAGCCAATGGCTGTACCAGGCCTCGAGCTACTACTCAGATTATCGTGGTCAATTCATAGAAGCTGACGAGCGTCCGAGAGAAACCTGGTTCACTAGCTTTGAAAACTCAATGAAAGTATTCAGGATGGGTGAAATTGCAGAATGGCATATAGGATTGAATCTGGATATGTATAATACCAATCACTCTTTTCAGGGAATAGATGGCGTAAAAGTAGAACGTGAATACTATACAACTGAAGTTGTTAGCTACATAGCTAATAAAACCAGGCTGGGTAAATGGCTCTTTGAACCAGGCTTACATCTGGTTTACTATGCTGACCAAACCTTTTTTTCACCTGAACCAAGACTAAAAATTAAATACAGTATCAGTCCGTCTATCAGCCTGAACATGGCCACCGGATGGTATTCCCAGAATCTGATGTCAACCACTTCCGACCGGGATGTCATTGCCCTATTCCAGGGTTTTTATATTGGTCCTGATCTGGTTCAGGATTATTACAAAGGAAAGTTGGTAATCAACAAAGTTCAACAGGCCTGGCATGGAGTACTGGGCTTGAGTATTATGACTCCTAAAAATATAAAACTAACGATTGAAGGCTATTACAAAGGCTTCACTAAGCTGGTCAGTTACAACCGAAACCGAATTCATCGCGACTCCTATCTCACCTGGGACATTCCGGAATACACCAAATCCTTCTTCCTGCTAGAAGAGGGACAAGCTTATGGCCTTGATTTTCTCTTGGATTACAGCAAAGACAATTTTTCGATCTGGCTGGGTTATTCTCTCGCCTACGTATTCCGTGAAGATGAAAGAATAGTATATCTGCCCCATTATGACCGTCGTCATAACCTGAACCTACTGACAGGTTACCAGTTTGGAAAACGAAAAGACTGGAACTTCAAAGCCCGGTGGAACCTGGGGTCAGGATTTCCCTTCACACAAACCAACGGAGTATAT
Organism: Bacteroidota bacterium; assembly: GCA_034658635.1. GTDB lineage: Bacteria > Bacteroidota > Bacteroidia > Bacteroidales > UBA12481 > JABHCC01. The sequence continues at coordinate 5,269 of JAYEFL010000312.1, forward strand.
GAAGATTTCAGCATGATCTCCGGTACTTTCATTATGGACGTCACTGCAAACGGAGATTTGAATGCATGGTTCGGAGACTTAAACGAAGGACGATTACCATGGTATCATCGCCTGGATATCAGCCTGAATAAGACTTTCGAATTCTCCCATAAGCAAAAACTACAGTGCACTCTGGGGATAATCAACGTCTACAACCGCAAGAATATGTTCTATATTAATCGTCTTAGTTATGAGAGGATTGATCAGTATCCTATCTTGCCTAATTTGAGTATTAAATATTCCTTTTGATACTTGCGAAAGATTGCCAAGGAGTAAACATCAAAATACCCTCTTTATAATGTTTACTCGAATTTTGGCCTTAATAAAATTAGCCATTTGTAATGAAAAAAGACATTTAAGAGAAGCTGATTCAGTTCTATCCTCACCCCTGTACGCGATTGAAGCCTGGCTTAAACCTATCAGATATATACAACCCAACAATGCCCATCCTCAGTATTCATTGTAAACTCTCAACAATGAAAATACTTCAGATGAGCATTTGGGCTTAGTTTAGGGTATCAGTCTCAACCTCCGCCGCCGGGTGGGTCTGGTGGAGGTGGAGGTGGAGGTGTATTGTCATCAACACCGCCACCAGGATTTGTTCCATCTCCTCCTCTTACATACCACATTTCGACAATAGATAGGCAACTCTCTTTCAGGATTTTTTTTCAATCCCGCTTTTTGTTTCTTCATTTTACTTAGTTTTAAATTATACTTCAAGTATCACTTATACTATGAGCAAAACAGGCAAAACCTTACCGCTTGATCGTGGGTTTTATTCTATAAAAAATGTTGCGATTTGTATTGCCCTGACTATCAGCCTCCTCACCCCCCCCATTTGCTTTTTGCTCAAAATCAAACTGATACAACCTTCTATCTATCGAAAGGAAAGAACAATATCAAATAAGCTTGCTATCCATCCTGATGGAGAATTACTGGG
>JAYEFL010000312.1:6347-8910 GCA_034658635.1 Bacteroidota bacterium
CTATCAGCCTCCTCACCCCCCCCATTTGCTTTTTGCTCAAAATCAAACTGATACAACCTTCTATCTATCGAAAGGAAAGAACAATATCAAATAAGCTTGCTATCCATCCTGATGGAGAATTACTGGGACTTCCATTCGAAGTTCTTATTGTAAATCTTCAAACCAATTTGGACTAGTTGGATAAAAATTATTGGATAGATTCCGTAATTTAAAACCAGTAAAAAGTTCAGATTATGAATACAAAAAAACAATCGACAGAATCAAAAGTAAGAGAGATAAAAAGACGCACGCGTAAGAAGTATTCCGCTGAAGAAAAGATCAGGATTATTCTTGAAGGTCTCCGCGGTGATGAAAGCATAGCGGAGTTATGTCGCAAAGAATGGATATAAGGCGTGAGGCAACGACAAATGAAGTCCAGGAGTTAAAGGACGAGAACATTGACTTAAAGCTACTTGTTGCTGAATTAAGTCTAAAATACCTGCATTCTTATTTGCTAAAAAACCTGCATTGCTAATTGCCATTCACACTTTATCTAACGCTTCCCACTGTCAAGGTTCGTTCGGGACTTTCACGCTAGAGTTATCGCCCATGCCGGGCACACACATAAAAAAAGCCAGGTGATTTGCCTGGCTTTTCTTTTATTAATTATTGTGCTGGAGGTGGATCAAAAGGATCACCGCACTCAATATCAGGCCAACTTGTGTAACATGGCCATAAATTTCCCACTAACATGCAGTGTGCATATTCACAAGTCCAATGGTTAGATATCATTTCTTCCTCGTTACAGGGGCATGGAAATGTATTATACCATCCATCAGGATCTTCCGCTGCCATAGCATTAGGAGCAGAATTCATGGTAATAGCAATCACATTAACGAGTATGATTGCCAACAGAATCAAGAATTTTTTCTTCATAAAAACAGGTTTTTATATTAATATTAGGAATCAAAGCTCCAATACAGTTACTACTGGATTCGAGTTTAATGTTGTAAGATCCTGATTATTGAACCCTTGGGTTTCTATAATTACTTTATCTTTAGATATCAAATCTTTCACATAACTACTACTCACAATATCAATGTAGAGGTCAGATGAGATATGACCAATTAATCTATCTGATTTATCCGTACAGAAAAGATTAAAATAAACCGCACACAAGGGATTTTCTTTTAGCTTTGCATATCCTATTTGATTTATTACTTTATTACTATCTTTTTCTACCAACACAAAAGCCGGGTCACCAAGGTTTAGATAGAAGAATTGGATGTAGTTTTCAGTTTCAAGGAACCTCCTAAGGTCCCCTGACCTATCTTTTGGGAAACGTGGAATTCTTCTATATTTGACTGCATCAGCCCTTAATTTTTTAAAATCTGCTTCATCCATACCTCTATCTTTGTAGCTGAGTATGTAATAAGGTGAGGCTTCTCCCTTATCTATTCTCCATATCGTATCCTTGTAGAATTCAAAAAAAAGTTGGCTTGTTGGACTTCTTGGAAAGTAATAATAGTAGCTCATATTGAGCTCAAAAACAATGTCATGTACAATCTGTTCGTTTTCTCCATTATGCTTAATTGTTTTTACTATAGGCTGCCTTTCAGCCGTCATTGTTTTAAATGCATAAGTATCTTTATCAACAAATCCGATGTTGTATGGTCGGAAATTGAGAAACTCTTCTGAAATATAATTACCATCTTGATCATATTTAATGATCTTTCCTAGTTCAGGATCAACAATTACCAGTTCTGAATTAAAAGGATCAAATCCAATATCAGTTATATAAGCATATTCCTTAGGACCTCTGCCCTTGGCTGATATAGTTTTCACTAAACTTCCATCCCTTTCATAAATATAAACTGATTCAGCTAATCTTTGATCGAGTATGTAAAATCGATAATCAGAAGAGACCAATTTATCAATATTTCCTATAAGAGCATTTTTATTTGTTTCTAAAGGAATGAAACGTATGGATTTATACTTGGGTAGTGATTCAAGTGTTTGATCCAGATTCTTGACACACAGCGTCCGATGACTTTGGTTATCGCTCTTTGGTGCCGTTGAACAAGAGGAAATGACTATAATAACACATACCAAAATACTACTAAATGTACTATTGTTCATTCGTTGAAAATGTTAGATTTAAAAATTGAATTAGGTTCCTTGGCTGGTCTTTTAGTATTACGAAACAATTTGTTATGACACCATTAGTGTCGATATGCAATAAGTACGGTACATCCGATTCCTCAGGTGTAAACTTGAATAATGAATCTGTTGCAAAAAGATTAAAAACAAATTGATTCCTATCAAGACTACCGAAAAAGCAGGCCAAAAAGAGATATTTTTCATTGAAGGTTTAGATTATGCATATATAAAGGGCACCTCTAAAAACCTGTTTTTCTGGCACCATTGTTTGACATAAATGTAATACAGTTTTTTCTGAAAACCACATTTTACCCCCCCCAATTTTAGCTTTTACTCTTGGAAGCCCTATGGTTCGTACAGTTGAGCCATTCATGCTGTTTTCCACAAAACCAAATACATGCTCAACCCGTACCCGTGTTTTGGA
>JAYEFL010000313.1:0-6023 GCA_034658635.1 Bacteroidota bacterium
TGGATTCGAAACCAGAAATGGCTGGTAAAGATATTTATGATTGTAACGGTTGTTGGTTTAGGTACTCTGATCTACTTCAGAGTGGATGCATTCTTGTGGCAACTGTTGCTTTATTTACTGGTTACTGTGGGCGTACCGGCTACTACCTGGTTTTTACTTAATAGTTTACGCAAGGCTAGTGGAACGGTGATCCCGGATAATGAGCCTATCGTAATACGTATTCAGAATCTGGTTAAAATTTACGATCGGGATAATAAGTTTGTCAGGGAATGGAAATCCGGACTGGCTATCAGAAAGCGGCTGGGACTAACCCGTACATATGAGTCAGCTAAAGACCTTGTCGTTTTGATCTGGCAATTGCCTATATTGGGATTCCTGATCTTTTTTGTGTATTTCTATTTGGACTCCGGGCTCTGGTTGTTTCTGTTGACCATGCTAATATATGCTGCATTACTGGGCATATGGCAACCTATCGGATCCTGGATAGGGAATTCCGAAGGCAAACGGAAGAAAATTGCACTTGTGGTAAGGAGATTGATTCTTTGGGGCTTCCCTGTGTTCTCTCTGGTGCTTTTTCATAAACTTTGGGATAATCTTGCTTTAGAAATCCTGATTGGTTTAGCTTGGTTTTTTGCCTTGATGGTTTATGCTACTGCCAGGATTTTGGCTGAAAAGGAGATTAATGTTAACCGGATTACGGGTCGTTTTGGCCTCCTCCGCAGAGGGTTTTTCAGAATGGTTCAGTCTATCCCGCTTATCGGAAAGAAAAAGAAGCCTTTTAAAGCTCTTGCTGGAGTTTCGATGGAAATTTCTTCAGGCATGTTCGGATTATTAGGCCCAAATGGTGCTGGTAAAACGACAATGATGCGAATAATCTGTGGTATTTTCGAACAGAGTTATGGTAAGATTTGGATAAATGGAGAAGACACTCAGGAAAAACGAGAAGAATTACAGGGATTAATCGGATATCTGCCTCAGGAATTTGGTATGTATGAGAACATGACAGCTGGTGAGTTTCTCCATTATCAGGGAATGCTCAAGGGCTTGACGGATCCTAAGATACGTTCTGAACGGGTTGATTATACCCTCAAGGCGGTGCATATGATTGAAAAGATAGATCACAAAATCGGATCATTCTCAGGCGGAATGAAGCAAAGGATAGGAATTGCACAGATCTTGTTGCATTTACCAAGAATTCTCGTTGTTGACGAGCCAACAGCAGGCTTAGATCCAAGAGAAAGAATTCGCTTCAGGAATTTGCTGGTACAACTTTCCCGTGAAAGGGTAGTGATTTTCTCAACGCATATTATCGAAGATATTTCCAGTTCATGTAATCAGGTGGCTGTTCTTAACAAAGGTGAACTGAAGTATCTTGGTAATCCTCTGGATATGGCTGATACTGCTAAAGGCGCTGTATGGCAAGTGGAAGTGTCTGTTGGCGAATTTGATCAGCTTTCTGAGGATTATAAGGTCATTCATCATATGCGCGACGGACAAAAAATACGAGCACGATTGCTGGCTGCTGAAAAGCCTGCAGAGGATGCAATACCTGTGACTCCTTTGCTTGAGGATGCTTATTTGTGGATGTTAGGTAAAAAACTCTGAACAATTCATGGCAACAAACAGAATAACAATAGTAGGTGATTGGTTGTGGCGAATGCTTCGCTACAACCTGAAAATTATTTTTGCAAATAAGTTTATTTGGTTCCTTTTGGCATCTTTGGGATTCTTTGTAATGGTAACCCTGATTATGCTTTTCTCAGGTGATATGATCACCACAGGAATGGTGTACGATCTATTGCTTTACCCGGGTTTACTGTTGATTTTTTACCCTACTGTTTTCGGAATTCAGAACGATGAAGATAACCGGATACTGGAGATTCTTTTTGGTATCCCTGACTATCGCTATAAAGTGTGGCTGGTAAGATTAATAATGATCTTTCTGCTGGTTTTTGTAGTGTTGTTTCTACTTGCATGGTTCTGCTCCTGGGCCCTGATCGGCTTTACCCCTGTTTACATGGCCTACCAATTGATTTTCCCCGTGTTTCTGATGGGAACACTGGCTTTTTTACTGTCAACGGTAGTCAGGAATGGTATTGGTACGGCCGTTATCCTTGTTATTATCGGGATTGTCTTTACCTCACTTGCAGAAGCTATTGAACGTAGCAAATGGAACGTCTTTCTGAATCCTTTCAAGATGCCTGAGCAGCTGAGTGAAGCGGCCTGGCAAAGTACAGTTCATGATAACAGGTTAATAATATTTGTTGCGATAATCATTTGCATATTGGGTGGATTGCTTAGCATGCAGAGGCGGGAGAAGTTTATTTGATCGGGGACTCGGGGAATCGGGGACTCGGGACTCGGGACTCGGAAAGCCGGCCCCTGAGCGGAGTCGAAGGGGGGATTCCATTAATTCTATTACTTTTAGGGTAGAATGATTTTATTGAACCTGAGACTTGCCTTCAAGAACGTATTTGATAAGCGGAATTCCTCCTGGATCAGTAATGGTTAGTTCAAGATCATCAGAAGTGACATAATTAAAGCTTGCAGGTACAAGCAGATCATTGATATCCTCTGTGATAATCGGGTCGATTTGTCTATTGCAGGCAAATGTTGTGAATAGAAGCCCTGAAACAAGAAGTACTCCAAACTTCCACAAGGGATTTTAACCGAAGTATTCATAAGATTCTGAATTTATTAAACCGAAATTTAAACAATGTCAACTACCTTATCAATACTATTTGACCAAAATCTTAATCTTAATCTTAATCTTAAACTTAATCCTAATACTTAGCCTTAAGTCCTATTTTCTATTTCCTATTTCCTGATTTCAGCGCGTATAGTAGTAAATCATATCCAAAATAGTCTGTCTGCAAACCGGACAAAAAGGATCATCCAGCCAGTTCATTTTGCATTTCTGCATAGGACTGTAAATACCCTTGCCGGAGTATAATCCGCCTTCAAAAGCACCCAAAACGCCATCGTATTCAGATGTACGGGGGGTAGGAACAGGAGTGCCTTCCTTTATCATCTTTTCCCACTTGGTATCGAATTTTACTAATGTGGTAACGTTAGGCTGGAGGGGCTCGTATTTTATATCAATGAAATCACTGAAAGAAACATCGCTGGTATAGTATTCATCAGCAAGCCAGGTGAAATTGTGTCCGAATTCATGTAGCCAAACCCCTATGGATTTTGGATTGAAGGCCGAGAATGTTCCGTAATAATTATAAACGCCACCACCACCATATTTTTCTGTATTCACCAGAATGATGATCAAATCATAAGGAGCGTTTGCAGCCACGTCACGAACAGACTTGATATCGTAGGTCATAAGGTATCGTTCAGAATCAAAAGTATAGAAGCTGGTATTCAAAATGGTTTCATTCCAGACTTTCTTCCCGGGAATATCAGTCCCGGATTCCTCGCTGGGAGCTTCTACCACCCAGATGTTGAAATCATTAGCATGAGCATCAAAGGGGTCGGTTTTAAAAAGGGCATCTGAAAATTCCTGGGCCGCTTTTCTGAAAATATTCATTTCATTATCTTGAAACCCATCAGGAAGGAAAACCACATCAACCTTTTCTGCAGGATCGCCGGAGTCATGTACCATGTATGATTTGAATCTTGGTCCCTTTTCTGTTTTTATGAAATAGTCTTTTGGATCAATAGGATATTCAAATACCTTATTCAGTTTGGTAGTTCTGTCACGACTATATAATTCCAATCTGACTTTATTCTTTGGAAATGGTATCAGCACCGTTTCATAGAAGCATCTTCTGACTTCCGTCGCTTCAGCGGTAGACTGCCATTCGCTGTACAATCCGGCGTATCCCCTTGAATAAATCAGCTTATCAGATTTTACATCGTATACTTCTACACGGTACTCACCCCACTCAAAGGGATCTATCAGATTTTGCCTCGGACCTGACCATTTTCCTTCCTTGCGCATCTGCTCAAAGAACACTTCTTCACTATCTGCTGTTCCACAGCGATTGTAATCAATTCTCAAGGTTTGATTAGCGAAATAGTCTTTATAGTTAATTTTTTGCGCCTGTACGCCGATAAACGAGCAAATAAGAGCGAGAAGGATTAACTTTTTCATTATTTCCGGATTTTAGTTTTCAAAAGAATTTTTGTTCATCTCAGGATTGGTAAATTTACATTGTATTTTTGTGTTTACCTTTCAATAATCAAGTTTCTTATTATGACTATAAATCAATTATCAATTATTCCTCAGGATCCTGACGGATTTTTTGTACGCCTCAGTGAAAATCTGAGAGACCTTTTTATAAATAATTGGGGATTATCAGACGAGCTGGCCAGATGGCTGCATGTATTGGTTTTTGTTGTCCTGATTGCTCTCGTGTCATGGATTGTCGATAAAGTCACTAAACAGATTATAATCAAAGTAATCAAGGGCTTTGTTAAGAAAACGAAGAATCAATATGATGACATAATTCTGGAGAAAGGTGTTTTTAACAGCCTGGCTCATATTTCCCCTGCACTTGTGGTGTATTATATGCTCCCAACCATCATAATTGATTTCCCTAAGACGGCTGCATTCCTGCAGAATTTAGTCCTGGTGTATATGATTCTGATAGCAATAATGGTGGTTGTTTCTTTCCTTAATGCTCTGAATGAAATATACGTTCGTTATGGAAATTTGAATAAGGTACCTGTTAAGGGATATATTCAGGTAGTTCAGGTCGTATTGATTCTGATTGGAGTTGTCTGGGCTTTAAGTGTACTATTTGATTTTGAGCTTGGAAAGTTCTTTGCTGGATTAGGAGCATTTGCTGCTGTCCTCATGCTGATTTTCAAGGATACCATACTTGGTGTAGTCGCTTCCATTCAGATCAGCGCCAATAAGATGATGAGCATGGGTGACTGGGTCAGTATGCCATCCCGGAATGCAGATGGCACAGTAATGGATATTTCTGTGAATACGGTAAAGATTCAAAACTGGGACAAAACAATTGCTACGATTCCTACATATGCGTTTGTAACAGAGTCTTTCGATAACTGGAGAGGGATGGAGGATTCTGGTGGGCGAAGGATCAAGCGATCTATCAATATCGATATGTCGAGTGTGAAATTTTGCACAGATGAGATGCTGGATAAATTCGGCAAGATTCAATTAATTGCCAAATATGTGAAATCTCTCAGAGTGGAAGTGGCAACATATAACAAGGAAATGCAAGTCGATGAATCGGTATCTGTAAATGGTCGACGTATGACCAATATTGGCACTTTCCGCAGGTATATGGAAGAATACCTTCACAGTCATCCGAAAATCCATGATGATATGACCTTTCTGGTTCGGCAATTGCAATCAACAGAAAGGGGTATACCAATTGAGATCTATGTGTTTAGTAATGATCAGGAATGGGCCAATTATGAATCTATTCAGTCAGATATCTTTGATCACATTATGGCTATAATGCCGGAATTTGAATTGCGTGTCTTCCAAAATCCCACAGGGAATGATTTTAAAAAGATGATGATGTAATGATTGAAATTGAACGCAAATATCTGGTAAAATCCAATAACTGGAAATCGGGTTTGACAGAGGCTGATTCCTCGTTCATCCAGCAGGGATATCTGAATAGAGACCCAGACAGGGTAGTACGTATTCGGACCAGAGATTCAAAAGCTTTTCTTACTATCAAAGGCAGGGCGACAGGGATAACCCGTTCTGAATTCGAATACCCGATTTCGATAAATGATGCACAGGAATTATTAGGAATGTGCCTCGGCAATGTGCTGATTAAACGCAGGTACGAAATAGAATATAAAGGAAACACATGGGAGGTGGATGAGTTTTTAGGGAAAAACAAAGGTCTCATTCTTGCCGAGATAGAGTTAAAATCAGAAGATCAGTCCTTCGATATCCCAGAATGGGTAGGCAAAGAGGTAACAAAGGATATGAAATACACCAACCTAGCACTAGCCCAAAATGATAGTTAATCCCCCAGTAGGGGCAGACCCAAGTGTCTGCCCACCAAGTGTCTGCCCACCAA
>JAYEFL010000313.1:6123-28235 GCA_034658635.1 Bacteroidota bacterium
CAGAATGGGTAGGCAAAGAGGTAACAAAGGATATGAAATACACCAACCTAGCACTAGCCCAAAATGATAGTTAATCCCCCAGTAGGGGCAGACCCAAGTGTCTGCCCACCAAGTGTCTGCCCACCAATTATCAGCCCCCGTGGCCCGCTGGTAATAATGATTTTATTTTCCTTATTCCTTACCACCGCCTGTGGCACCATAAAACCAACAGCCTCTACCTCAGCCAAGCCCCTGATGCTTTACAATCCTGGAAGGACTGAATTACATCCTGATTATGTAGTGTTTCATGGAACCATTGATGAAACTACCCTGTTTTTTCGTTTGTTTACAAGTGAATTACTGTTCAATGAGGCTAATCCTGAAACACGCGATCAGAGTCGTGTGAAACTTCAGTATAGATTATTCAGCTCATTTTCGGATCAGGTACAGGATCAGGCAGGTGAACAAGAATTTGTAATTAACAGAGAGGATGTAGAGGATCACTATACTGGTACCATTAGGATCCCAACCGAAGAGGGGAAAAGCTACCTTCTTGAGCTAATTCTTACTGACATTGTCAGACAAACAACATCACGACAGTTAATTCTGGTTGATCGCTTCAACCCAAAGTCTCAGCAGAACTTTCTGGTTCTTGGTTATCCGGGGAACTTGATTGCTTTTGAAAAGTTTTTTTATCCAGAGGAGTATTTTAGAATTGTTTCATCTAAGCCTACTGGGAACGAAATGCGAATTGCTTATTATAAGCCGGTTAGGGAATTGCCACGTCCGCCATTTTCAACAGCTGATCCTTCAGCGGTAAGCGAGGAGCCTGACTCTGTATGGACACTTGAGATTACAGAACAGACTCTATATCGTCTGGAAAATGAAGGTATATATGTGTTTTTTCCGGATCCTGCCAGCATGAACGGAGTGTACCTGTCTAATCTTGGCAATAATTATCCGCAAGTGAAATCTCCTGAAGATATGCTTCCTCCGCTTCAATATATTACTAGTTCAGAAGAGTATCGGAAGATTATTGCTGAGCGGGATTTAAAGCAGGCATTGGATGAATTCTGGCTTGAAAAAGGAGGCAGTTTTGATGCAGCCCGTGAACTTATCAGGGTGTTCTATAATCGGGTGGTATTTGCTAATCTGTATTTTACAAGTGATCGTCCGGGATGGAAAACCGACCGGGGAATGATCTATATATTAATGGGTTCCCCTAGTTTGGTAAATATATCCGAAACCAATGAATCCTGGGTTTACAAAAGAATCAATTCGAATCAGAAATATACCTTTGATTTCTTTTTAGCAGCGGATGCTATCAAGGGATACGAATTTATGTTGAGCAGGACAGAAAACCACCGGGTGGTCTGGAATACAGCTGTTAGAAGTTGGAGAGATGGCCGTATTTTTAGTTTGTAAGAAAAAAAGCAGTATATAATGAAAGAAAATCCATACATTTTTGGCATCCATCCCTGCCTTGAAGCAATAAGTTCAGGTAAGGAAATAGAGAAAGTTTTTATCCGTAAAGGATTATCAGGAGAGGGCTTTCAAGAGCTATTTAGCCTGATTCGTAAATCTGGTACTCCTTATCAGATGGTGCCCCTTGAGAAATTGAACCGGATTACACGTAAAAATCATCAGGGAGTAATTGCTTTAACTTCTTTGGTTGTGTATATGCCTGTTGATGAGGTGGTTCAGCAGGTTTTTGAAAGGGGGGAGACTCCCTTGGTAATCGCCCTGGATGGAATTACCGATGTTAGAAATATGGGAGCTATTGCACGTTCTGCCGAGATTGCCGGAGCTCATGCTATGCTGGTGCCAGAAAAGGGATCAGCCCAAATGAATGCTGAGGCAATGAAGTCATCTGCTGGTGCCCTAAACATCTTACCAGTTTGCCGAACCCCTAATCTGACTCAGACATTGGTTCAACTGAGAGAATCAGGACTTACAATAATTGGTGCTTCAGAGAAAGGAAGCCAGGTGCTATATGATTCCACCATGTCAGCACCACTTGTTATTGTGATGGGATCTGAAGATACTGGCTTGTCAGATAATGTGCTGAGAATGTGTGATGACCTGGTGAAAATTCCTCGTAAGGGACAAATAAAATCATTAAATGTTTCTGCCGCAGCTGCCGTACTTCTTTTTGAGGCGGTAAGACAGAGGTTTATTCCTGAATAGGAGGGGTATTCCTGCCGGAGTATTTGATCTTAGCGTAAACAAGAAAGGCAGTCCCCAGAATATTAACGAGATAATTCAACCACAAAGGCCATTGAAATTCACCCTTAGCCAGGTTGTCGTGAGCTATGTAAATGAATGTCAGAAATACTCCACTGGCCCACATGAGTAGAAACGACCAGCTAAAACTTTTCACATCATGAGTCCGCCAGGTTTTCCATACTTGTGGAATGACTCCTATACTCAGGACCACATTGCCCATCCATCCTATTGCTTCAAAAAATTCCATGCTGGTTGATTTGTTATTCGGTTGTTCGGTTGTTCGGTTATTCGGTTGTTCGGTTATTCGGTTATTCGGTTATTCGGTTGTTCGGTTATTCGGTTATTCGGTTATTCGGTTATTCGGTTATTCGGTTATTCGGTTATTCGGTTATTCGGTTATTCGGTTGTTCGGTTACTTGCAACATTCGGAGCTCTGAAAACTATCTCCTCTTCAGAAAAACGAAAGACGAAAGACGAAAAACTAACCCAAATCTTCAAGTTTCTCTATTGCCTGACTCCATTTCTCCATCTCTGTTTCCAGCTCTGCTTTTAGTCGGCCAAAATCTCCAAATGGGTCTTCGTCGCCACTTATTGTATCAGGATCTGCCAGGATTTCTACAAGCTTTTCCATTTTAGTTTCTAATTCGCTGATAGCTTTCTCAGATCGTTTGATGCTGTTTTCTATCTTCCGTTTTTCTCGTTGGAATTCTTTTCTTTCGAGGTAATCAGCTTTGTTTTTACTCTCTTTTGCTGGTCCTGCTTTTGCATTTACCAGATTCTTACGCTCAATTTCTTTAAGGTTTTCCAACTTCTTTTTACGTAAGAAGTCAAAGATATTCCCAGTGTGTTCTTTTATCTTTTTATTCTTAAACTCAAAAATTTTATCCACTAAACCATCCAGAAAATCCCTGTCGTGAGATACAACAATAAGGGTTCCATCATAGTTAAGTAGAGCATCTTTAAGAACCTGCTTTGATCTCAGATCGAGGTGGTTTGTAGGCTCATCGAGCAGAAGTAAATTGTATGGTTCAAGTAGCATGCATGCCAGGGCAAGTCTGGATTTTTCGCCTCCGGATAGTACCGAGACTTTCTTGTCAACATCTTCGCCACTAAATAAAAATGCTCCAAGAATATTTCGGATTTTCGGGCGGATATCTCCCACGGCTACACGATCAATAGTTTCAAGAACTGTTAAGCTCCGGTCAAGAGTATCTGCCTGGTTCTGGGCATAATACCCAATCTTAACATTGTGACCTACTTTAAGTTCTCCCTCATAATCGAGTTCTTCCATTATTATTCTGGAGAAAGTAGTTTTGCCTTCTCCATTTTTTCCAATAAAGGCGATTTTTTCACCACGCTCAAGAATAAAGCCTGCATTCTTAAGAACCTCAACAGATCCGAATGATTTGGTGAGGTTCTCAGTTTCAACAACGATAGTGCCGGAATGAGGAGCTGAGGGAAATTTAATATGAATACTTGATCCATCAAGCTCATCCACTTCGATCCGATCTAAACGGTCAAGCATCTTTATTCTTGATTGAACCTGAACAGACTTGGTGTTCTTATATCTGAAGCGTTCAATAAACCTTTCTGTGTCGGAAATTAGTTTTTGCTGATTATCATAGGCAGCAAGTTGTTGTTCTCTGCGCTCTGATCTGAGTTCGAGAAATTTGGTGTATGGTACTTTATAGTCGTATGCCTTGCCCAGAGATAGTTCTATGGTTCTTTTCGTTACCCGGTCAAGGAATGTTCTATCGTGAGAAATCAGAATCACTGCTCCGGTGAATTCCAGCAGATAATCTTCAAGCCACTGAATAGATTCTATATCAAGATGATTGGTGGGCTCATCTAACAAAAGTACTTCTGGTTTTTGCAATAGAATCTTAGCCAGTTCGATTCGCATCCTCCATCCTCCTGAGAATTCACCAGTGGCTCGTTTGAAATCTGTCCTTTTGAACCCCAGTCCCAGAAGTGTCTGCTCCATCAGAGCATCCTGATTATGGCCTCCTAGTAATTGATGACGCTCAGTTTTTACTGAGAGAACATCAATCAGTTTGTGATAATCATTGGACTCATAATCAGTGCGCGTTGAGATTTCCTGAGTAATTTTATCTATTTCCTGCTCCAACTCCAGTACTTCACTGAAGGCTTGCCGTGTTTCCTCCAAGACTATTGTGGTATCAGAAAAGACCATGTGTTGAGGGAGGTATCCCAAGCGTACTTCTTTTGGGATAACTACTTGTCCTTCACTAGGGTGCATTTCGCCGGTGAAAAGCTTCAGGATGGTAGTTTTTCCAGCCCCGTTCTTGCCCACAAGACCAACTCTTTCACGTCGGTTAACGAGAAAACTGATATCCTTAAAGAGATCGTCATCTCCAAAACGAACACACACACTATTTAGTGAAATCATATTGTCACCGATTTCAGTTCGTATTCATATCCCCACATCAGGCCGTGAAGAGGTTCATTTGTTGGTTTTGTTCCACAAACCTGAAAAACCGGACCTGAATAGTTTTTCTTAAGGATGTCTTTAACAGAATTAATCCTATTCTGATAGAGTTTTTTGTCAATTGCACTTGGTCCACCCCAGGCAACAATCAGATTATCCGTATCATTAAGGAGATTTATCAGGAAGGCATCATTTGCTGGACCAACCCCTTCTTCTATACCTTTTTCTTGCATAAGTTGGTGTAACTCAATAGCATCAGTTGCCCTGTAGGCAAAAATGTTGAATATATTGAGGTATCTGGTTTTTGGAAAACGCTTAAACACAAAGGTTTCAACTTTTCGAATTGTAGAATCAGACCTTTTCTCGTTAGCAGAACTGGGGTTTTTAAGAATTACTGTCATGGTTTCACTTCGGTCTCCATTAAGCAGATCACCCTGATATTCCATTTGAAGAGTGTATCTGTGTCGTTGATCTTCTGAGTAATCTGCCCTGATACTTTCTGCTATTACCTGCCCAAAATGATCTACTTGTCTGCCCAGTCTTGCCATGTCAAATTTTGAATTTCGACAAAAATAGGTAAACTTGGGGGATTCTTGAAGATACAATGTTATGACTGCGGCAAAGAAGTGGGATTTTGATATAGTTATTATTGGTGCCGGACCAGGTGGTGTTGCTACTGCTCTGGGGCTTCGCTCACTCATTTCTCGTTTTCCCGGGAAAATTGCATTGATCGATAAAGCTGTGTTTCCGAGAGAAAAAGTGTGTGGCGATGCAGTTCCTTTCTGGGTATTCAGAGATCTTGATCTGGTTTGTCCTGGAATTCATGAAAGGGCAGAATTGCTTCTTAAGCCAGGAAGGTTCAGCCAGACCAAACTCATGGCAAATTCAAGAAGAAGCCTGATTTACAAATGGAACGGTGTTGGGTACATGATTCCGCGTATTGAGCTTGATAGTTTCCTTCTGGACGAACTTAAAAAGATTGATGGTCTCACGATATTGGAAAATACTTCTGTAAAAAGAATTGTTAGAACTGATGAGGGATTCTCGTTGAGGAACCCTGACCGTGAAGAGATAATAAACGCCAGATATGTAATTGGAGCAGATGGAGCTCCTTCTACTGTTGTGAGAAGTCTCAGACCCGGATTTCAGAAAAGGGCACGAACCGGGAGTGCTGTGAGAGGCTATTTTTCCAATTTGAATATTGAGAATCCTGAAACGTCAATGGTTTTTTATCAAAAGAAATATGCTCCGGGTTATTTCTGGCTGTTTCCTATGTCGTCCACTCGTGCTAATGTGGGGTTTGGAATGGGTAACTGCTGGCGTCAGAGGAAAAAAATTAACCTTAATGAGGCTTTCTGGCACTTTGTTAAAGATGAACCAGAGGTAAGTAAGCTTCTTGGTGAGGGCAAGTTAGAAGGACCGCTGAAAGGGGGCATGCTGCCTTTTTCTAAAGGGCTTGAAAGTGTGATAGGGAAAGGTTATGCCCTTGTTGGGGATGCAGCCAATTTGAATGATCCTTTTTCCGGCGATGGTATCAGAAATGCAGTTATAAGTGGAGTAATTCTGGGAAATTGTCTTGCTGGCAAATACGAAAATACTGAATTGTTCTCACTGGAACTTACAGGATACCAGAGAAAACTGGCTGGAAAACTTCATAAATCTCTAACATTCAGAGCCCGACTTGTTCGTATAACATCCCGTCTTCCCTTCTTGGTTGAACTGGTAATTCGTTTTGGGAATAAAAAATGGCTTAAGAAGTGGATCATGAAATGGATTTGATTTCACATTTTTTCTTTTCTATGCATATCGTACTTTTACCTGCTAAACTTTAAAAATTAATGCCAGTGGCCAGGAGAAATAAGTATCCATTACTTGAAAAAGTACTGATCAGCGATATAGGTGCAGAAGGAAAAGCCCTTGCAAGGCTTGAAAATAAAGTTGTATTTGTAAGCGGAGCAATTCCAGGAGATGTAGTAGACATCCAGGTTAAACGAAAACGTAAGTCTTTTATGGAGGGAAGAGTAGTTCGTTTTCATACATACTCCCCTGACAGGCAGGAGGCAGTTTGTGAGCATTTTGGAGTTTGCGGAGGCTGTAAGTGGCAGATGTTACCTTATGCAGATCAAATTAGTTTTAAGCAGAAGCAGGTAAAGGATCAACTGGAGCGGATCGGAGGGTTCAAAGGACTTGAAGTGAAGTCAATTCTGGGGTCAAAGCAATCTGAATTTTATCGGAATAAATTAGAATTTACCTTCTCCAATAAAAGATGGCTGACAGAGAGTGAGATCAAAGTAGATAGGGAGTTTAAAGACAGGGATGCTCTCGGCTTTCACATACCAGGGCTCTTTGATAAGATAGTAGATATCAAGAAATGCTGGCTCCAGCCAGAGCCTTCAAATGAGATTCGGAATGCAATCAAAAGCTTTGCACTTGAGCATAATCTGAGTTTTTTTGATATCCGAGAGCAGGTTGGATTACTTAGGAACCTTATCATTCGAACCGCTTCGACAGGAGAGCTTATGGTAATTGTTTCCTTTTTCGAAGACAATTCTGAGGCTATTAAGGCTTTGATGGATCATCTAAAGGATGAATTTCCTGATATCACCTCACTCCAATATGTAGTAAACCAGAAGAAGAATGATACTATCCTCGACCAGAAGATTATTTGCTACCACGGCAGGGATCATATCTTTGAGCAAATGGAGGATTTGAAGTTCAAAATCGGACCAAAGTCTTTTTATCAGACGAACTCCTCTCAGGCATACGAATTATATAAAATTGCCCGTGATTTTGCTGATTTTAATGGAAATGAAACTGTCTATGATTTATATACAGGTACAGGCACTATTGCTAATTTCATGGCCTCAAAAGTTAAAAAGGTTGTTGGTATCGAAACAGTTCCAGAAGCAATAGATGATGCCAGGGTGAACGCTGAGCTGAATGGAATAAAGAATACAGAGTTTGTGGTAGGAGACATGAAAGATGTATTTAATGATAAGCTTTTTGAGCAATTTGGCAGGCCCGATGTTATTATTCTGGACCCTCCCCGGGCTGGTATTCATGAAAATGTAGTAGTGGCATTGAAGAAAGCTAAAGCAAAAAAAATCATCTACATTTCCTGCAATCCGGCAACTCAGGCCAGAGATCTGGCCTTACTTGCAGATTTATACACCATAGAAGCAGTGCAACCTGTTGACATGTTCCCGCACACTCACCATGTTGAAAATATTGTTAAAATTAAACTTATATGAGTTCATTTGCCACAACCGTCAAGAAGTTTCCTGCTGCCTTCTGGTGGGCTAATACAATGGAACTATTCGAGCGCTGGGCCTGGTATGGCATGTTTATTCCACTGGCTTTGTATCTGACCGGATCAACTGATACGGGAGCGCTTGGCTTCTCTCAGGCTGAAAAGGGAACTCTGATGGGAACAGTAGTGGCCATTTTGTATTTTTTGCCACTAATAACCGGGGCTCTGGCGGATAAATTTGGATTCAGAAAAACACTTATTGTCGCTTATCTGATTCTGGCATCCGGATACTATGCTATGGGCCAGGTGACTTCTTATTCACATGTTTTTCTTGTATTCTTATGGGTTGCCTTGGGTGCAGGATTGTTTAAGCCTGTTGTACAGGCAACAGTTGGAAAAACTACGGATGAAACAACTTCTTCTATAGGATTTGGGATTTTCTATATGATTGTCAATATTGGTGCCTTTATTGGCCCTATCGTAGCTTCTGTTCTAAGAGGCTGGAGTTGGTCTTATGTTTTTACCGCATCGGCTATTGCTATTACGATAAACCTGGTAATTGTAATTCTTTTCTTCAAGGAGCCTGATCGTGAGAAGAATACAGAGCCATTAGGGGAGGCTATCAAAACAATTTTCAAAAATATTTTTGTTGCTCTGAGTGACATGAAGCTTCTGCTATTTCTAATTATTATAGTTGGGTTCTGGACGATGTACAACCAATTGTTTTATACTCTGCCTGTGTTTATTGATCAATGGGTACATACGGCTGCAATGTATGACGCCATCCATAAGGTATGGCCCTGGCTGGCTTCAGCTCTGGATACACAGAATGTTGGCGCTGTAGCTGCAGAAATGCTGGTTAATGTGGATGCCATGTTTATTGTTATCCTGCAGATTGCTGTCTCTACTTTTGTCATGAAATACAAACCATTGAATGCCATGATTGTAGGAATCATGATTTGTTCTGTTGGGATGTCATTAACCCTGTTAACCCAAAACGGATTCTTCCTTATTCTCTCAATATTTATTTTTGCATTGGGTGAAATGTCCTCATCTCCAAAAACATCAGAGTATATTGCCCGGATAGCCCCAAAAGACAAACTTGCTCTATATATGGGTTGTTCATTTTTGCCTTATGCAGGTGGAAATTTCTTTGCCGGACAAATTTCCGGAGGAGTATATCAGAAGTTATCTGATAAGGTTTCATTACTTGAGAAAGCAGTAGCTGAAAAGGGCTTTGATATTCCGGCAATAGCTGATGGAGGATTCACTCAGAATGAGTACTTCAACAGGGCAGGTGAGTTATTCGGAATGAATCAGTTAGAACTAACAGATTTCCTTTGGCAAACCTATCATCCGATGAAAATATGGTATGTGGTTTTGGGGATTGGGCTTGGGACAGTTTTGTTGCTTTGGCTTTATGACAAACTGATACTTAAGAGCTGACTGCATCAAGGCTCAGGGCTCAAGGCTCAAGGCTCAGGGCTCAAGGCTCAAGGCTCAAGGCTCAGGGCTCAAGGCTCAAGGCTCAGGGCTCAAGGCTCAGGGCTCAGGGCTCAAGGCTCAGGGCTCAAGGCTCAAGGCTCAGGGCTCAAGGCTCAGGGGATTTATTTCTTCTTGAAGATTCTCTTACTATCCCTGTATCCTTTTTTATCCTGATACCAGTCGTTTCTTGAATTTCCAGCTGTTTCTGCCCATTCAATGAAGTGTATGTAGGCAGAGTCAACAGATGATTTTTCTTCAGGATAATCAAAGGATGATGGGATGTCAAGAGCCCAGGGTAGACTTGCTGCAGTTCTGAAATACTTGGAGCTGGCAGGATCACTGTAGTCATTGCTAGTTCCTAACAGAGCTTGATCCATAAGATCAGTAGGCTCGTGCCCAAACAGATGGATTTCATGATCGCGACGTCCATTTGTGAAAATGAAAGGATTATATGGTGGAGAACCCAATTCTTCATCGCTTAAGCCCCTGGCAAAGCTTATTTTTATATTAAACACATAAGGATCAGTCTGTTCGGTGTTTGAATGCGTGTTGACAAATGATACACCCGGAACATGAATATAATTCCATGCATCTTCGAATACTATTATACAGGCCTTGTTAATGTCGGTTTCAGTTCCATTGCTCCGTGTGTCAACAATTCCTTCCTGAAGCTCCTGTCCTGTGATTCCCGAAATCAAATCTTGGTCTACTGGCAGCTGAAAGCCAAACCCGTTATGGAATGATCCTCCTATTGCTCTCAGACTAATTGTAGCGAGGATTTCAATAATCTTATTTTCAGCATTTCTTACCTGGTTGAACCGATAATCTAATATCAGATCGTTAAAATCATAGTCTCCGGTTGCAGGCCAGAGGTCTTCGAATGCTAAAGTGCTGAATTCGTCTTCTGATGGATAATAATCATTATACGCCCGGTCGGGGTCATTTGGGAAATCATCTTCATCATCATTAACTCCATCGTTATCAGCATCTACATCGGCATAATACGTTGATGAGATATCATCAATCCAGACAGTTTTGCCGTTACCCAGATCCTGAATAACAAGTTTTATATAGGTAGTATTATCTGGCACATCTCCGCTAACTTCGAGAGTCTGCCAGCCATCAGGCTTCTTGATATTGTAACTTGAATTTCGTGTCCTTAGTTTTTTCCCTTCATCTGAATAAAAGTACAGGAAAATTTTCACCTTAATTCTATCCTTATCAGGTGAGATTGCTTTCATTTGTGCAGAAAACTCACCACCTTCTGTCCAGCTTATCGTTTGAAAAACCTCAACTTTCTTTTTTTTGTCCTGACCAAACTTCAGGGCTGGATTACTCTGATAATCCTCAATGTTGGCCGGTCCTTTATTTCTTGTTGTGACATACCATTGCCCGTCAACATTGATGTTGTCAGTATAAGTATTAGTTTCAATCAATGTCGTTTCTGAAAAGTTGGAATTCGCAAATACTGAAGCTTTCATCCCTTTCATCCCTTTCATCCCAGGATCCTGAGTTACTCCTTCAGGTAACTCGAGGTACTTCAGCTCAGTTTCCTCATCGGGATCAGTCCAGGCATAAGGAAAAGGCAAGGTTCCCCAGCAGGCCCAGGAATAGATGTATTCATAATTACCCGTTGTGGGGAAATACACGATCATTTGTCCGGTATTGGTAGGAACCTTATAATACAAGTGAGTGGTGTCATCATGAATAACTCCTCTGGTCAATATCTGAAGACTGGTATCCAGCAAATAGATTCGATGTCCTTCTATAGATTCAATACTGTCATTTTCAAGTTGAAGGTCAATTGTTAAGTCTACTTTGGTTGCAAGGGTCCATGTGAAGTTTTCAGGAACCTGAACGGTATTTAGGCTTCGTCCATTCTTAAAGGGATTGAAAAAAACGGAGTTTTCACATCCGGAAAGAACCAGCATGACCAGGATAAGGATTGTGAAAAATCTTTTTGGTGCCATTGTATTCAAATTCAACTCAAAACTAGGAATTTATGGGTGATATAGCAAATTTCTTTGATGAACGTCAATTTATACCTTGCTAATCATTATTTGCTTATTTCCTTCCGGAATAACTTTGCCAAGTAAATTATAGACATTTTCTTGCAGGCAAAAGTTTAGGTCCTGCTCAAATCCTTTCTGCAGAAGAGTCTGATAGTGAGTTGTTTGCTGTAAGGCCTGATGAAAGTTCTTTTGCCCTGACTGATAGATTTGAGTGGCTGCAACAGACAGGTCATCGGCAAGGAATGTTCCGTTAGTTAGTCTGTTTATCAAACCTCCAGCCATTAGAAAATCATCCAGTGAAAATTTTCCATTTGTACCAGCACAGGCTATATGTATATGTTGAGCTGAACATGAATTCAGGTAATCTGCCACTGTTTGCATGTTTAGAAAAGATGCAATCAAAATTTCCTTGCTGGATTTTACTTTAGAAAGGGTAAGTGTTCCATTTGTGGTGGTCAGTATCAATGGCCTTCCTGATTGGTCAGACAGGCATTCCATGGGAGAATTTCCGCGATCGAATCCTGGAATTTTTACTGCCTGTCGTTCTCCGGCGAGAAGGGCATCAGGGTACTTAACAGCCAGTATTCTGGCTTCATCAATGCCTGCAGCCGGCAAAATAAATGGAGTACCATGGGCCAGTGCGGTAATAATTACAGAGCTGGCTCTCAAAACATCTATTACAATGCTGATATCTGCTGAAAATCCCCGGGGTATGGAATCTGCCGTAGTTGTGAGTTCAATTGTTTTCATGAATAAACCTGACTTATGGGTATTTCGATAGACTCATCCCAGGGCATCATAGCATTAAAAAGTCTGACTTTCTCAAAGTCCATAAGTTGACTTAAGTTGATGTCATATAGCTCAATTATACCCTGATCAATCAGGCTTGCCCGCATTGTCCCCTGGAGCAGGGGGAACTTCGGACTCAACCATTTTTTTCCGTTCCAAAAAGCCAGGTTTGTGAAAGTAGTGTCTGTGATTCTTTCTCCTACCACGATTAGTGCTTCAGTATGATTTGGAAATGATTTTTTCAGGCTATTAAGCCTGCAGCGGTTTGCAAACTTATAAGGATAGAAAATGGTTTTTTCCTGGCATACTTGCAGCCTGTGTATTATTGCTTTACAATATTCATGATAATCGATTTTATAAAGGTCATTATTGTAAATTATCCGTGCTTTATAAAGGCCTGATGCAGGTGGAGGTGTTTCAGCAAATATTTCCTCCAGTGGAGAAAGCAAGCGAACACCTTCAAGAGCAAGCTGCGATCGTGAAATACGCTCTTCGTGAGCCTTAAGGTTTTTAGGTTTCCCCTGCTTAATGCGGATTGTTTCCAATAATAGGGACATACACTTTATCTTTGAGTTCCTGGTATTCTTTTTCTGGTTCACTGCGGTAGGTGATACCTCCTCCGCTTTTAAAGATCAAGCCATCAGGGCCTTTTTCAATGTATCGAATCATTACGGCGGAGTCAATATTCAGTCCATCAAAAACTCCAAAAACTCCAGTATAATATCCGCGCTTATATCCTTCCACTTCAGTCAGGATTTCTAAAGTTTTTTCTTTTGGGGCCCCGGTAATGCTCCCTGCTGGCAGAAGTCGGAAAAGCCAATCTCCCATATTGTCAAGGTGATTCTCAGGCAATTCGCCAGCAATTTTTGAGCTTACCTGCAAAATTTCTTTTTCGTGTGTTATAATCTTGTCAATGTATCTGAAATCGACTACCTCAACATTGAGCGCTACACTACTCAGATCATTACGCATCAAATCAACAATAGTGAAATGCTCAGCTTTTTCTTTTTTGTCGTTAAGAATGATATTGTGAGCATCTTCAACGCTGGCATCTATTGTTCCTTTCATCGGGAAAGTTTCGATTCTGAGTCCTTTGCTTCGGACAAATGTCTCAGGAGAAAAAACAACAAACTGATTCTTGATCAATAGCTTGTAAGGAGCATGACTGTTGGAGTATATTTCTTCCAGGCTCCAGTTAATTTCCAAACGTGTAGCTTGGGTTAGGTTGACGAGGAAGGTATTGCCATGATCAATATGCTGACGAATCTGCATGTATTTTTCTGAATATTCACTGAAGCTAACAGGATGTTTTTTTAGCGATAAGGATTCTTTTACAGGGTTATTTATACTGTCAGGGAAGCCCGGTGTGGAAAAGCGCAGCGTGTCAGGCAGACTGTTTAAAGGATATATTAATGGTGTAAGTCCAAGAAAATCAATAATGAACAGAAATGGCACACGCGCTTTAGCCATCTTATTCATCTTTCTGATATAGGTTTTGTTCACTAGCATGCTGAAAGCTACCTTTACAAAGGTATAAACAATGCTTCAGATGCGGCTAATGATTTTGGATAATAGAGACTCTTTTACCTACAATATTGCAGAGAGTTTCAGGAAGATTGGAGTTGAAGATATTCAGATCTTCAACTCAAGCAGTTTCAGTGTTGAACAAATGGCCGGTTTTGATCGCATTATTTTGGGACCAGGTCCTGGTTTACCAGAAGATCACCCTCTGTTGTTTAGCCTTTTAGAGTCACTGAAACCACAACAGTCTGTTTTGGGGATATGTCTTGGACATGAGGCAATTGCTCTTCATTATGGAGGACAAATAAGACATCTGAATAGAGTGTTTCATGGGGATGAAGGAGTAGTTCAGTGGAAAAATGCTCCTGATTATTTAAGTAACAATATTCCAGATGTCTTCACTGCAGGGTTATATCATTCCTGGATTGTGGATGAAGCCTCTTTGCCAGAAGAGATTAAAGTTACTGCCCTATCTGATAAAGGACTGATAATGGGAATTAAGCATGTTGATCTCCCATTATTTGGTTTCCAGTTTCATCCTGAGTCATTTATTACGAAATTTGGCTTGCAGTTGTTGAGCAACTGGTATAATCAATCATTGTAAAATTATGAAGTCTTCAAAAAATCGACAGAAATCCGGAGGAAGTAAAATTCGTGGGAATCATCAACAAAAAAAGGGACCAGTATTCCTCTATTTTGTCATTTTCGTGGTGGTGAGTATCGCGATGATTGGATTGAATCAAACAAGAAAGAAGAATCTCAATCGCGAAAAATCCGGTCAGTTTTCTCAAACAAGAAATAACAAGCCGAGTCAGTTCAATAAAGAAGGTGAGCTAAACTTTCTGGATCAAAACGATAAGCTTATTACAAGTATTGATATCGAGATAGCTGATGATGATTTTCAGACTCAACGCGGACTGATGTACAGGCGTAGCATGAAAGATAACAGAGGGATGTTATTTATTTTCCCGGATGTTGAGGAGCGATCCTTCTGGATGAAGAACACATTTCTTTCTTTGGATATTCTGTACATTGATGCAAACAAAAAGATTGTCAGTATTGCTGAGAATGTTACTCCCAGATCTGAAGAATCTATCTGGTCTGAGGCTCCGGCGAAATATGTTGTTGAAGTTGTGGCCGGATTTGTCACACAGCATCAGATAGAAGTAGGGGATCGTTTTTCTTTTAAGAGGGTCTACTAGGATGGAAGGCTCAAGGCTCAGGGCTCAAGGCTCAAGGCTCAAGGCTCAAGGCTCAAGGCTCAGGGCTCAAGGCTCAGGGCTCAAGGCTCAGGGCTCAAGGCTCAAGGCTCAGGGCTCAAGGCTCAGGGCTCAAGGCTCAAGGCTCAGGGCTCAAGGCTCAGGGCTCAAGGCTCAGGGCTCAGGGATCAATGCTTTTGTTTTAGTTTTATTTCCATCACTCCAGCATAAATATGTAGTACTCCGGTGAAGAAAAAAATCGGGATAATAGCGTCCGGAATGACGCTGCCTGAATTTATTGCTAAAACTATATAGCTTACAATAATCAGAATTCCGCTGGCAATTTCTTTTTGATTTGCCCATATTATTCCAAAGAACATGGTCAGTATGCAGACAAAGCTGATGGTTTCTGTACCATTAAGGTTGATGAGTCGGTCGAGGCCGCCCTGGCCAATGGCATTAATAAGCATAACCAGAAAAAGTATAACACCGATACCGCGGGCCAGTATTCTCACCAGCTGCAGGATTTTCTCATCCTGTTTCAGTTGCTTGTCTTCCTTTTCAGTTTTCATTTTGTGCTGAGAATAAGCTTTTCAATCCCTGATACAACCATTAACTCGGTTTCTCCATATGGTGTTTTGGCCTGTTTGCAAATTTCAAGAGCATATTCCTGCCATTCTTTGGGGGAGTGTTCATTGTTTTCCAGATACTTTATTGCCTGTAATCCTAAAAAAGAAATGGCATTTAAATTATTTGCCAGAGGTTTAATTTCATGCAGGATGGGATTGTTCTCCAGCACATTTGTCAGATTCTGATGATTCTTGTACCAGCTATTCAAAAGAGCACTAATAAACTCCATATCTTCCTGATCTCCACCTTTTAGAAGATGATCGACGGTCTGATTGAAATTGCGGGCAAGGGGTGCATCCGGACGAGTAGCATCAACAAAACGGGTGTATGGCATCAGAGCATTAACTTCGCTCAGTGCATTCCGGCGATAACGTTTGACTGATTCAGCTACATCTGCCAGGGTTCGTAGCTCAGGAACTCCTTTTCCACGACATAAACGTCGGAGCATCATATCATAATTCTTCTCATGGCTTAATCCCAGTTCCTCCATCTGCAGGCTGATCACACCCATTCTTTTGTACATGCTTTCTACATCTCTTACATTTCTCTGGCTCCATAACCTTTCTGCAATTGCAGCAGTACGAGGCCAGATTCGGCTATCTATAGTTTCATGTGTTACCTGTTCTCCCCACATGGTAGCTTCGCCACCCAGAACCAATTTTGCCTGCTCGGGTGTTAGTTCTGATGCATCGGGTAGGGGATCATTCAGATAATGGAAGGATGCAGGTTGTATAAGGTCAATATAGTACCCATTACTTAGCATAACTGCATAACCAGCTTTAGCAGCTGCCACCAGTCCTTTTTGTCCGCGCCAGCTTTGGATAACAATATTCTTTGGAATATCAGGATGCTGAATCTCATCCCAACCGACCATTTGTTTGCCATTTCTTGTCAGGATTTCATGAAGTCTTTTGTTGAACATCGCCTGCAACTCGTGCATGTCTTTGATGCCCTTTTCTTTCATGAAATTCTGAATATGCTCACTTTGTTTCCAGTGTTTTCCATTATTCTCATCTCCTCCAATATGCAAATAAGCATCAGGAAAGAGACCTGCCATTTCAGTGAGAAACGCATCCAGGAATTCATAGGTGCTTTCTTTTGTAGGATCTAACACAGGATTCATTACTCCCCATTCTCGTTCAATAGAATACTCTTTTTGTACAGTGGCCAGTTCTGGATACCCTACCAGCCATGAGGTGGCATGGCCAGGTATGTCGAATTCCGGAATCACTCGTATTCCCCGATCTGCCGCATACCGGATTATATCTTTCATTTGCTCCTGTGTGTAGAACATGCCTTCTCCTCCCAATTCATGCAACTTGGGGAATGCTTTGGATTCAATCCTGAAGCCCTGATCCTCTGTGAGATGCAGGTGTAGTACGTTCATTTTGACAGCAGCCATCCCATCGATATTTCGTTTAATGACATCAACCGGCAGCCAATGTCTGGCAGGATCAAGTAGTAATCCTCGCCATGGAAAACGTGGTGAATCATTGATCCTGGCTTCGGCGAAATAGTATCCTTCCTTATCAGAATTTAGCCATTGGATTAGTGTTTCCAAGCCACGTAGAGCACCAAAACTGGTTTTTGAATGAAGCTGTATGAGATTCTGACTTATTTGAATATTGTATGATTCATCTACTCCCAGTTTAAGCTCACCTGACTCATCAACCATGATAATCATGCTTGGATTAGATGTAATGCTCATGGATGGCTTCAATCTTTCTTGTTGGATGAATATCCCGGTTCGTCCGGCTAAGCGTCTAAGGAAATCATCAGCTCTATCAAAAACAAAATCTGCAGGCATTCCCTTCACTTCAATAGAAAAACTCTTATCAATGAGGAATTTTTGAGAACCGGGTTTAACGCTTTTTGGCAGTGGCATTAATGAACCACCTTGCTGTGAGAAAGCAAGAGAAAAACTGATCGCCAAGGTAATCAGCAATAATCCAAATCTCTTCATAATGAATATCTTAGTCTTTATTAAAAATATCAAACAAACCGTAGTAAATCATAACTAGTCCGCTCAAAGGTAATGAGAGATATACATATCCCAAAGGAATTCTGAGGGCCGGTGAAATCTGCTCCAGGGTGAGGGTGATATAGACCAGACGGATACCACCGATAACTAATACGGTCAGAGCAAATAAAATTACCATGACATTAATAAAAATAAGGAGATTTTCTTTCTTTTTGCCACTCAACTTTGAGGGTAGAATATCGATAGCCAGATGTCTTTTTTTGCCATGTGCATATGCTGCTCCAAACAGCCCCACCCACATAAGCAGGAATCTGGCCAATTCATCTGTAAAGGAGCTGGGTGCTTTTACCAAATATCTGGCGGCAACCTGCCAGACGACGTCGAGGACCAAGATAATCATCAGGATTATCAGGAGGGTTCCGAGGATTTTGTCTATTTGAACTTTTACTTTCATTCTTTTAGTTTTCGGCCCTTCGACTACCGCTCAGGGACCAGTGATTAGTGACTGGTGGCTGAGCGGAGTCGAAGCCCTGAGCACTGATAACTGAGCTCTTATTGTATTAGTTCTTCGCTATTTTGTCTATTGCTTCGATTATCACTTTCAGTTCCGGGTCTTTTTTATATTTTTCTTTCAGCGGTTTTACTTTCTCCATAAAAGGCTCTTTCTCCGGATAATACACCTCGATGCCAGCATCCTTGACAGCCTGGAGCGATTCTTCTTCTGATTTTCTCCAAAGTTTGCGTTGATATTCCTTAGATCTGTTGACTGCAATTGTGAGCCATTCCTTTTCCTGCTTACTTAGTTTATTCCAGGTATGGGTGCTTACCAGCATCACATCAGGAATGGAAGTGTGTTCATTAATAGTGTAATACTTGCAAACCTCATAATGGTGTGAAAGATAGAAGCTAGGCGGATTATTCTCTGCTCCGTCAACCACACCACCCTGTAGTGCAGTGTACAATTCTCCCCATGAGATTGGTGTGGCGGCACCTCCCATTTGTTTGATCATTTCGATTGAGGTGGGACTTGACATCACCCGTATTTTCATGCCTTCCAGATCTTCAGGTTTAAGAATCGGGCGATCTTTTGTATAAAAACTTCTGCTTCCGGAATCATAAAAGCATAGTCCCCTAAGCCAGAATTTCTGTCCGCTTTCCAGAATTTGCTGTCCGACTGGTCCATCCTGAACAGTATATGCATGTTCGCGATTTTGAAAAATATAGGGGATGCTAAGTACTTTGTATGCAGGAGCAAATCCTTCCATTACAGCAGCTGAGACTTTGGTGATATTCACTGATCCGATTTGTAGCAGCTCCAGGCATTGTCTTTCTGTACCTAATTGCTGACTGGGGTATATGCGAATATTCATCTGGCCATCAGAAAGTTCTTTGAGTTGCTCAGCCATATGTACCATAGCCTTGTGAACTGAATGTTTTGTATCCAGACCATGAGCAAGGATTAGTATTTTTTTTGATTCGGTACTGCAGGAGTTCAGGATTATTCCAAATAAAAGAAATATTGCTAATCGTTTTATCATGAGTCAGTTTTTGCTTCCGTGTGCGTACACGAAAGTACAATTAATTTCCTTTTATAAAAGACTAATGACTATACAAAAGAATCATCAAATCCTATCTCCCAGTTCCCAAATCCACTTTTTTAGCTCAATGCTGATATCTTGATGCTTGAGACCGAAAAGCACACTTGTTTTGATGAAATCCAGCTTGTTACCGATGTCATGACGTTTACCTTCAAACTTCAAACCATACATTTTCTGGGAGTCCAGCAGCATCTTCATGGCATCAGTTAACTGGATCTCATTATTTACCCCCGGTAAAACATTATCAAGGCATTTGAAAATTTCGCTATCGAGGATATATCTTGAAGCTATTACCAAATTTGAAGGAGCTTCTTCAATGCTGGGTTTTTCAATGAAGGTGTTGACCTCGAAAAGATTTGCAGCTATTTCTTTCCCGTCCATGACCCCATACCGACTGACCTTTTCTTGTGATACTTCTTCCAGGGCAACCACTGAACCACCATAAATATCGTGAACATCCATCAATTGCTTCAAAATTGGTTTGCTGTCGTTTTCCATGATGGTATCACCCAGTAATACAGCAAAAGGTTGGTTGCCAACATGTAAGCGGGCATACCTCACTGCATCACCCAGACCATTCAGTTCTTTTTGCCAAATAAAGTGAATATCTGCCATTCGTGTTATTTTCCTAATAGCCAGAAGTTCGTCGAATTTCTCTTTTTCTTCCAGTTGGAGTTCTAATTCTAAGCTTCTGTCAAAATGTTCTTCGATAGCTCTTTTCCCACGACCAATAATCAGAAGGATGTCAGTAATGCCTGATTCAACAGCTTCTTCAACTACATATTGAATAGTTGGTTTGTCAACAATAGGCAACATCTCCTTTGGCTGGGATTTTGTGGCGGGTAAAAATCGTGTTCCGAAGCCAGCAGCCGGAATAATAGCTTTTGTTATCATTTTTTAAAGAGTTTATTTGTTACGATTTTTGGTTTCAAAATATCTATACCATGTTTTTTGAGCTTGATTTTAAGGATGTTAAACATGGTGTTGTCAGAGTAAGTTCCTATTATGGCTCCTCCAGAACCAGTGAATTTAGCACTGGCACCTGTGTTTCGGGCAATATCAACCATTCTTTGGTGCCCAGCTTTGATTCTCAGAATCTGACTCCTCAGATCAAAGTTCCGGTTCATGAATTCCGGAATTAATTCAGGCTTACCCTGACTAATACAGTTCTTCATTTTCACGGATAAGCCCGACCATTCTTCAATAGCCTCAAGTACTTCCTGATCACCATTTTTGTGTCGGGTACGCAAACTGTTATGTGTTACTTCTGATCCTTCTGAATCCTCACGTTTATATGCGATAAAGAAATTTGGGAGTTTGTCAGGATCAATCGGATCATACTTGCCATATCCATGTTCTTCCATATAATCTTTGTCAAAATCCATAAATACCGGATGCTCATATGCCTGTGCAACCCGGTCTTGTAGTCCGGCTGAGATGCCAAGTTCATGGATTTCAACTGACCAAACCAGGTTAGCCAATTGTGCAGGGTTAATAGTTACTCCATAAAATTGCATCAGGGCTTTTATTCCGGCTGTGATGATGGCAGACGAGCCGGCCAGCCCGAGACGCTGTGGTATATCAGTAAAATACCGCATCGTGAAGTTCTTGTCTTCTATTTCAATTTTATTTGCTTTACAGTATTCATAAAAAACTTTTATCATTGCTTTCAAAAGCCTGATTCCTCCGTAGTACCCTGAATAATTAACATGAGCAACCAGCTGATCTATGTTTGCAAAGATGTTGAGATCGAGAGCAGCCGGGGTGAGTTCCAGTTCGGGACTCTCAAACAGAGTTACATTTGCAGAGAAATTACTAAAAACAAAAGCTATTGTTTTACCATGATAGCCATCTGAAGGGTTTCCAATTATGGCAGCCCGTGGATATGATTTGGTGTGGATTATCATCTTTTTTGAAGGTTTATTTTTCTTCCGGATTGTTGACTGTTATGCGCAGCTTCAATTATTCTAATAACATTTAATCCTTCCTCAGCTCTAACAGCTACCTGATTGTGCGTGGTCAATTCTACACAAACTGCATCATAGAATTTCAGATAATTGCCAGGAATACTTTCAATTATCTGAGCTTTGGACCCATGATCAGAGGTGTAAATCTTCCCCCGGTCATTATCCATCTCTTTGCCAATATCCTGATGGTCTGCTTTCCAGCCATTGCTGAGGTTTGCTTCCTGTGGGTCGCATCCTGATTTTATGAAACTACCTTTAGTGCCGTGAATAATAAATTTTGCGACCTCATGTCTTACAAGGTAGCTGGACCTTAGAATTACTCTTAATTTCGGATAATAGAGAGTCAGATTAAAATAGTCGACAATTTTTGAATCTTCCCTAATCTTCTGAATGTCAGCATAAACAGCATCCGGCCATCCAAACAATACTAAGGATTGATCAATTAGATGAGCACCAAGGTTGTATAATAATCCCGGACCTCTAATTTCATCTTCTTTCCATGTATCCTTTGGTGGTTCTGGTCGGTATCGATCATAGTGGGCCTCATATTCAACTACTTTTCCCAATTGTTGAGATTCCAGAACTTTCTGAACGGTCATGAAATCACTATCCCACCTGCGATTTTGAAAAACAAACAAGCCCAGTTTCAGTTCGGAGGCCAGGTCAACCAGTTTTTGGCCCTCTGCTACAGTTAGGGTAAAAGGTTTCTCAATGATAACATGTTTCCCTGCTTCCAGTGCTAGTTTGCAAAATTGTCCATGGAGATGATCTGGTACATTTACAACAACAAGATCAATTTCAGGTTTGTTCAGTAATTCCGTCAGGCTTCTGACAGTTTCGATTTCAGGATGTATTTGGGCAGCCTTATTCTCACTTCTTTCTAAAACCGCTGACAAAACGAACTTTGGATGGGCTTTAATCAAAGGTCCGTGAAAAATTCTGCCAGACATACCAAATGAACAAAGACCGCAACTAATTTTTTCCTTCACAGTTTTTTGATAATTTTAGTGAACTTTGATAAGAATC
>JAYEFL010000314.1:0-1985 GCA_034658635.1 Bacteroidota bacterium
GTTATGTCATGGATGGAAAAGAACTTCTGAAAGTGATTGAGAAAGGGGAGTCTGAAAGAGTGGAGTTTAAGAAGTCTACTGCGCAGATGGAACGCGCTCTTAAGGCAATGTGCTCTTTTCTGAATCATAAGGGGGGTGCGGTATATTTTGGGGTTTCTGATAATGGAGATATTGTTGGTCAGGATGTGTCTGATTCAACGCTGAAGTCTATTTCGCAGAAGGTCAGGCAGAAGATAAAGCCGGAAGTTTGCCCGCGGATTAATGTTTTGGAAGCTGGGGGCAAAAAGGTTGTTGAAGTGGCGGTTGCTAAAGGGACAAACAAGCCATACTATCTTGACGGGATTGCTTACAACAGGGCCGGGAGTGAGAGTCCGGTGATTGCGCCTGAGGAAGTTAATAAGAAATTACTTAAAAAAACAGGTAAAGGTCCTGAAACGTACTATGTTTTGGCGAGATTTGGCGAGATTTGGCGAGATAAAGGGAAGAGGAAATATCTATGAAAGTGATAACTCATTTAACTATGATGGATTTGTCAATTTGGAAATATAGTAGGTAATAAGAATTCTTAAGCATCCGTGTCTCTTCATTGATTAGTAAAAAACAATGGAGGTGATGTGAATGAACTTCACATTAGGATTGGATGTGCATAAGCAGACAACAGCTTATGCTTTAGTAACAGAAGAAGGGCGTGTCCAGGAAAGAGGCGAGATCAAGACAGATCCAAAGCAGTGTCTGGATGTCATTTCCTGGATACCAAAATCACAACTTGTGATAGGGATGGAGTCTACGACTTTCATCTACCCGTTGTACGATGCCCTGAACGATGCAGGGTATAAGGTCAAAGTAGCAAATCCCGTGAAACTTCACAGAATCACCAAATCCGCAGTAAAATATGATGGCAAAGATGCAAAGGACATTGCTTTGCAGTTGCTACGCAATGACTTCCCGCAAAGTTATATGCTTACCAAAGAGATGCGTGATAAGCGGGAACTTATCCGGCAACATATGACACTAACACAGGAGCAGACACGAGTCAAAAACAGAATCCATTCCCATATTGCCAAGCACAATTATCGCCTAGCTAAAAGATTGGGAACTAAAGCCAGTTTTGAGTACCTCAAAAAGATAGAGTTACCGAAATATGCCCGTGTAACACTTGATTTGATGGTTGATCAATTGCAGAGAATCAAAAAAAATCTGAAGGATATTGATAAAGTAATTGACGATTTTGCTCATAGCAATGAAGACACAAAGAAATTGTTAAACATTGATGGTGTTGGTGTGTTCACAGCAGCGACATTCTATCTTGAACTTGGCAATTGGAGAAGGTTCCGGTCAGCTAAACAGTTGACAGCATATGTCGCATTAATACCGCAAATGTCCGGATCAGCCAACAAGATGTATTATGGCAGGATGAGATTTGACGGAAACCACAATCTCAAATATGCAATATGCAGAGCAGCAGAACAAGCCATAAGGAAAGACAACAAATACCGGGCGTTCTTTCTCAGGCTAATGAAAAAAGGTAAGAGAAGAAGGACTGCGATTTGTGCTGTTGGTAATAAGTTATTGAGATCATGTTATGGGGTTCTTCGTGCTGAAGATCCCATCTATTCAGGCTCCTAAATGGAGAGAGGCTAAGGCATCCCCGAGCCTTGACTGGAGTACTCTGTATCTCCGTGCTATAGATTGGGGGCCTCAACCTACTTTGCCTGAATGGGATGTTGTAAAATGAAATATAAAAAGGTAATATTCCCGAATAGGAGTGTGTAGTTATAGCCTAGTGCTAAAGAAGGTATTTAAAGTTGAGACCACAAATTATATTTGGAGACACAAAACTGTGACGTCAGCAGTGCTAATGTTCTGTTGCGTCATAGAATTCTTATAGGAGTCAAGGCACTAATAAATTGAGTGAAGTGCCTTGCCATATAGATGAGAGCATATTGGTTTTTGGTGATGTTTGCTCATTTATTTCATGCCCTCAC
>JAYEFL010000315.1:0-8859 GCA_034658635.1 Bacteroidota bacterium
AGGAAATCTTTATAAAGCAAGCAATGACGGTGCCAGTTTAAGTATTTATGACAATGTATATTACCATTGGGAAAAAAAGACGGGCTCTGGTGGACGACAGGATTTGCAGGAACTCATTAATCAGATCAACTCAGTTGATCAGGATCAATATCAAAACTTTGCTCAATCAAGCCTGGCTTATGGAAATATGATCAATATACTGGCACTTAATCTCTTAACCCGAAACCACAGTACATATTACCACAATTACTACATGTATCATGATGTGAATAATAGCGATTTGTGGTATATGTTCCCCTGGGATCTTGACAAAACTTTTCTCTATTATTCCGAGAATCAGATTTACCATCACAGTTCTAAGTTCTGGGCTCCCGACAATCCATATCTTGAACGGGCCATTTTGGACGAAAATATTCTAAAAGACATACAAAATAGAATCCAGGAACTCCACTACACTAAGCTCAATGATGACTACTTAGCTCCCATCATTGATAGTCTGCATGATATTCTTGAGAGCTCAGTTTCTGGTGATCATGCCGATAATATAGAATCGATCTCAGAATGGGAATCCAACATACTTAAATCCTATTCGAAATATGATATACGTTTCAGGAAGTTGGAGAATCAATTTCAGAATCTGGCTCACTCTTTTACGGTTCAAAGAATGAAAAGAAGGTTCGATCCCGGAGAAAGCATCCGTTTTACATGGAACTCAACAAGAGCTCCTAACGGTGAGCCAATCAGTTACAGCCTCTATTTCGGGAAAGAAATGAACCTTGAAAATGGTTCGGCAGTAATCATTCAAAACTTGACAGACACTTCCTATTATATTTCAGATGGATTAGAAGAAGGAAAATATTTCTGGAAAATTGTGGCACATCAAGGCGCCTACAATATTGAAGGTTATGACAACTACAATGAATTTTTTGTTAGTCAGGAAACATCGAACATTGTAATAAATGAAATTAATTATAACTCTTCTTTAGAATTTGATCCGGGTGATTGGTTAGAGCTATTCAATAATTCAGATTTTACTGTAGACCTATCAGGATGGATATTTCAGGATAATAATAATCTTCATGAATACACAATCTCATCGGGCACTTCATTGGCCCCACACGAGTACTTGGTATTATGCTCAGATACTAACAAATTCAGAGCATTATTTCCTAACATACCTGATACGCATGGGGATCTTGGTTTCAACTTAAAAGGATCCGGAGAACTAATTCGTTTGTACAATAGTAATGGTTTACTAATTGATTCATTAGTATTTGATAACAAAGCGCCATGGCCTCTTTTAGCGAATGGATCAGGAGCGACCCTGGAGCTTAAAAATCCTGATCTCAATAATGCACTTGCAGATAGCTGGGTATCATCTGAATCCTATGGTTCACCAGGAGAGATTAATCCTTCCTTCGATTCTATTCAAAATCCTGATCACTATCTTTTTGTGTTATCTCAAAATTATCCGAATCCATTTCAAATGTCAACAACCATAAGTTATATCCTTACTAAGCCAGCACTTACAAAAGTTGAGGTCTACAATGCAAGCGGTAGGTTAGTAGCAACTCAAATAGAAACTGTAAGACAAATTGGACTCAACCAATATCGGCTGATCGCAACCAATTTACCAGCAGGTATATATCACTATAGTTTGTTGGTTGATGGTGTGCGTCAAAAGACAAAATCAATGATTAAACTTAAAGGCAATTAGGAAATCTTGAAGATTTTATTCTACCTTAACAAAAAAGTGAGTTCATGGCATCAAACCTGATTCATAAGAAAGCAAACTTTGGCACCGCACCAGTTTTCTTCACAGCATTGTCAACTATTCTGGGTGCAATTCTCTTTCTGAGATTTGGTTGGGCTGTTGGGAATGTGGGTTTTCTCGGAATACTGGGAATCATACTTCTGGGGCACCTGATATCCATACCCACAGCTATGGCAGTTGCGGAAATTGCAACCAACCAAAAAGTTCAGGGAGGAGGAGCATATTATATAATTTCCAGATCATTTGGCATGAATATAGGAGGTGCTGTTGGCATTACTCTATACTTGTCTCAAGCCATATCGATCGCATTTTATGTCATTGCTTTTTCAGAAGCTTTCGAGCCCATCCTAAGTTTTATTAATCAGGAAATCGGTATTCTTATTCCAAAAAAAATTATTGCCCTTATTTCCATGGGCTTACTGTCCTATATTATTCTTACAAAAGGAGCAAACGTTGGGATGAAAGCTTTGTATGGAGTAGTAGCAGTTCTGGCAAGCTCTTTGGTACTTTTCTTCTTAGGCCACCGCGAAGGCCCTGCCGCTCATATTGATCTATTTTCGAAAGTGACTGATTCTCAGCCATTCTTTTATGTTTTTGCTGTAATTTTCCCAGCATTCACAGGCCTTGCTGCCGGATTAGGACTAAGCGGAGATCTCAAAAACCCCAAGAAATCTATTCCCAGAGGAACCATATGGGCAACCATAGTCGGTCTGGTGGTATATGTATTGATAGCCTATAAGCTTAGCATATCAGCAAGCCCTGATGAACTAGCCTCCGACCAGCTCATAATGAGCAAGATAGCTTTATGGGGACCTATTATACCAATCGGGTTGGCTGCGGCTTCAATCTCAAGTGCCCTGGGATCAGTAATGGTAGCCCCAAGAACTTTGCAAGCTATTGCAGTGGATGAAGTATTCCCTAATGCTCGACTTAACAAATGGCTCGGATATGGAAAAGAAGGATCTAACGAACCCATATGGTCAACATGGGTATCAGTAATAATAGCCTTCTTCTTTGTAGCCATTGGAGATATTAACTTTGTTGCAGAAATTATTGCCATGTTTTTCATGGTAACTTATGGAGCTATCTGTCTGATATCCTTCCTTGAACACTTTGCGGCCGATCCAGCCTATCGTCCAACCTTTAAATCCAAATGGTACATTTCATTGATTGGGGCAGTGCTTTCGTTTTGGATAATGTTTAAAATGAATAGCCTTTATGCCATATTGTCTTTGGTTGTTATGGCTATTATATACATCTATATCTCTGCAAAGAATAAAGAGTCGAAAGGACTGGGTAATTTGTTTAAAGGAGTAGCATTTCAATTGAGCCGACAGTTGCAAGTTTTTATGCAAAGAACTGATCCTAAAGATAAAAGAGAAAACTGGCGCCCATTTATTATGTGTATCTCAAAAGATAGTTTTAAACGTAGTTCTGCTTTGGATCTGATCCGATGGATCTCTCATAAATACGGCTTTGGTACCTATATCCATTTTATTAAGGGAATGCTCACAAAAGACACCAACAAAAAATCACGAGAAGTACTTGATCGCCTGATGAACCTTCCTAACAGTTCCAAATGCAAGGTTTATATGGATACAATAATTAGTCCGTCATATACATCAGCAATAGCACAAACAATTCAGTTACAAGGGATTTCAGGCAAAGGAAACAATATGATTCTTCTGGAATTCAGCAGAACAGACCCTGGTGATTTTCCAGAGGCACTTATGAATTTTGATCTGCTTAAATCGACACATTTGGACGTTTGTGTTCTGAACACTTCTCACAAAGGTTTTGGGAATCATAAAGAGGTTCACATTTGGATTACTTCACAGGATTATGAGAACGCCAACCTGATGATTCTTATGGCATTCATTCTTCTGGGCCACCCAGAATGGCGAAAAAGTATTATTAAGATCTTCGCACTTTATCCGATGGAAAAACTGGACGAACAAAGAAAAAATTTATTAAAACTGATCGCTACCGGTCGTCTGCCAATCTCTCCGGGGAATATTGAATTGATCCCTCAGGAGGAGAATCAGAATTATAAAGCCATAATTGAACAAAAATCAATTGACGCTGACCTCTCAATCATTGGTTTTAGAGATAAAGATATAAGCAAAGGCATTGATTTATTTAATGGTTTTGGTGAAATAGGAAACATCCTGTTCGTCAATGCAGATAAACAAAAGGAAATCTTTTGAATGGAGATTGCAGAATGGAGATTGCAGAATGGAGATTGCAGAATGGAGAATGCGGCCAAAATAAATATCAGTAGAAATGAAAAAAATTGCAGTATTTCCGGGATCATTTGATCCTTATACCAAGGGCCATGAAAATGTAATATCCAGATCTTTAGATTTGTTTGATAAGATTGTGATTGCCATTGGTTCTCATTCTCAGAAAAGCAATTTCTTTTCGCTGGAAAAAAGATTGGCCATGATTTCTGACTTGTATCAGAATGAGCCCAGAGTTGAAGTGGATCATTATGACGGATTAACAATTGATTATTGCGAAACAATAGGTGCTGGGTATTTACTAAGAGGCTTACGCACCTCTGCAGATTTTGAATATGAAAGGGCTATCGCCCAGGTGAATCGTAAAATGAACAGCAAGGTTGAAACAGTGTTTTTACTTACGGTGCCTGAACTGACCCCGGTGAATTCTTCAATAGTCAGAGAAATACTTAGGCATAATGGTGATGTCACCCAGTTTTTGCCAGATGGGATGGATTTGAATAAATATTAAGAGTTATCTTTGCATTTATGATGAATCAGGAAAAAATTATAGCCTCTTTGCTGCTTGACATACAGGCGGTTAAACTAAAACCAGAAAATCCATTTATCTGGGCATCTGGTTGGAAGTCTCCCATCTATTGTGATAATAGAAAAACTCTTTCATATCCCCTTGTAAGGAAAGCTATTCAGGAAGATTTCGCACGCTTAGCTACTCAAATATATCCGGATGCAGAAGTTATAGCTGGTGTTGCAACAGGAGCAATTGCACACGGTTTACTGGTAGCAGAAGCATTGAATCTGCCATTCATTTATGTCAGGACAGCAACAAAAAATCATGGTCTTGGAAACCGGGTCGAGGGGGCTTGGAAGAAAGGACAAAAAGTGCTTGTTATAGAAGATCTGATATCTACTGGAGGCAGTAGCTTATCGGCTGTCGAGGCTCTAAAGAGTGAGGAACTGGATGTACTTGGAATGATGGCGATCTTCACCTATGGATTTCCAGTGGCGGAAGATAATTTCAAGAATGCCGGGGTGAAACTTACAACACTTAGTAATTATAATAAATTGATTGAACTGGCTTATGAAGCTGAATATATCACTAAGGAACAAATAAGTACGCTACAAAAGTGGAGAAAAGACCCCGAAGGATGGAAGTAGTAAAATAACGAATGACGAATAACGAATAACGAATGACGAATAACGAATAACTATTTTCCTTAATGACTGATATAGTAAGTAAACAAGGTAAGATCGAAGCTAGTGAAGAAAAGTTGTTTGAGTTTTTATCAGATTTGAGGAATTTAGACAGCTTCATACCCCATGAAAAGGTTCAGAATTGGGAGTCAGATGAAGAGTCTTGTTCTTTCACGGTTCCCCAGGTGGGGCAATTGTCCCTAAGAATCACAGCTAAGGAACCCCACAAGATGATAAAAGTAGAGCCGGAGGGTGGCTCTACACCATTTAGTTTTTCATTTTTCGTTCAGATCAAACAGGTTGACGAGAATGATACAAGAATGAAACTTACTTTAAGAGCAGAATTAAATGTGATGATGAAAACGATGTTCGCGGGTCCTTTAAAAAAAGGATTAGATCAGATTGTTGACACCTTGTCAGGTTTTAAGCTGCCAACTAAGGAAGTATAAATTCTACTTCCTTAAAACCAAAGGATCTGGATTTTCCTGATTTTTCCTCCAAAATCAGCTCACCAAATTCTCCAATTTCAATAATCCTTGCTTCAATCCAACGATCCTCAGTTTTAAATGGAGCAAACTCTTTGTATCTGAAAAGCTTCCTCAGGTATTCCTGATCCACATCCTTACTCAAGCCTGAATGCATTAATTCTAAACGGTTTTCCACCCTGGAGCGTATTAAGCTTGATGTTTCCGACAAATCCATTTCAATGCCTGTGAGATCACATAGTGAAACCGGATTTGGAGCATCTGACCTAAAAATCGTCTGGTTTATATTTACACCAATTCCCATTATCGATACCGATATCCACTCGCCTATTATTTCGTTCTCAATCAATATCCCGGCAATTTTCTGATCATTAATATACAGATCATTAGGCCATTTAATTCGCACATTCTCGAGATATAATTCCAAAAAATCAGCAAGACCTAATGATAACAGCTTTGATATTTGAAATTGTCTGAACGCTTCAAGCTTATCAGGAAAAAAAACAAGACTTGCTGTAAAGTTCATTCCTGACTCACTTTCCCACTGGCTATTACAATGCCCCTTGCCGGCATACTGATCGTCAGCAATCACCCAAAAAGAATCTTCGGGCTTATCTCTCCTGATGATTCTTCTGCCCTCAAGGTTAGTCGAATCAACTCGTTTACAAAAAAAACATTTCATCCGGCACTTAAAAATGGATTTACTGACTAAATTTACACCAAACCAACTGGTTATTTCAAAAGACGGCAAATTATTTATGCAAAAGAAGGCAGAAAAGCAGGATTTAAACCACCGATTAGAAATTATTATTGAGGCTATCCGTAATCTGAAGGGACATAATATTACCGATATCGATATCGCTAAACTAAACTCCACTGTTTGCAGGCATTACATCATATGTGATGCGCCTTCAGGTGTGCAAGTTAAGGCGATTTCCGATGAAATTGAAGATCAATTATTTGACAAGTTTCAGAAAAAAGCTTTACACAAAGAAGGGGTCCATAATAGTATTTGGATATTATTGGACTATGCAGATGTAATTGTTCATGTATTCAAAACAGAGGCAAGAGAGTTTTACAAGCTTGAAGAACTATGGGCTGACGGAATAGTAAAAAAAATCAATTCCTAAAAAAAGAGTTAATTAAGCAACAATATGGAGTCCTTTTTGGTATAAGAATTGACAATAGAAGAATCACGAAAAAAGTGTTAGTGTAGGAACGGAAACTGAAAATATGGCAGATAATAAATCGCAAAATAATCGACCCAATCTCAATCTGAAAAAAAAATCAGGTGATCCCCTCAATAAGAAGAAGTTCAACATTTATTGGGTTTACGGGATTATATTCATTGCAATTCTGATATTTAACTATATAAATCTCGGAAATCGCACCACAGAGGTCACCAGCAGACAGTTTGAAGATTTAATGCTTAAACAAGGTGACGTTGAGAAATTAGTTGTGGTCAACAAGGAGATAGTTGAGATTTACATTAAATCTGATCGTCTCAGTAATTCAAAATATAAGGATCTTCAGTTGCGGGGCACAAGTGTCAAAAACGGGAAAGGGCCCCATTTCTATTTCCAAATAATCTCCGTAGAGATATTTGACAAGAATTTCCGAGCAGCTCAGGAGAGCATTCCGGAGAGTGACAGATTAAGTTATTCCGTAATAACCCGGAAGGATTATTTCATGGAAATACTTAGCTGGGTTTTACCGATTGGTATTCTGATAGCATTTTATCTTTTCTTTATGAAAAGGATGAGCGGAGGAGGTGGTGGAGGAGCAGGAAATATTTTTAGTGTCGGGAAAAGTAAAGCTAAAATATTTAACAAAGAAGAATCC
This sequence comes from Bacteroidota bacterium, assembly GCA_034658635.1. Lineage (GTDB taxonomy): Bacteria > Bacteroidota > Bacteroidia > Bacteroidales > UBA12481 > JABHCC01. The sequence continues at coordinate 7,536 of JAYEFL010000315.1, forward strand.
ACCATCAATGTTTCTTTTAAAGACGTGGCAGGCCTGCAAGAGGCAAAGGTAGAAGTGATGGAAATTGTTGACTTCCTGAAAAGTCCTCAGAGATACACCCGATTAGGAGGAAAAATTCCAAAAGGAGCCCTGCTGGTAGGCCCTCCTGGCACCGGCAAGACACTACTAGCCAAGGCAGTAGCCGGAGAGGCCAATGTCCCTTTCTTTTCAATGTCAGGATCTGACTTTGTAGAGATGTTTGTCGGTGTTGGAGCCTCAAGGGTACGTGATCTTTTCAAGCAAGCCAAAGAGAAAGCACCATGTATTGTTTTTATTGATGAAATCGATGCCATTGGCCGAGCCCGTGGGAGGAACGCAAATTACGGATCAAACGATGAGCGGGAGAATACTTTAAATCAGCTCCTGACTGAAATGGATGGCTTTGATTCAAATTCAGGAGTAATCATTCTGGCTGCAACCAACCGGGTAGATATTCTGGATAAGGCTCTTATGCGTGCCGGGCGATTTGATCGTCAGATCCATGTTGAATTGCCAGATTTAAAAGAGCGCTCCGAGATTTTTCAAGTGCATCTCAGAGATGTAAAGTATGATCCAGCTATAGATGTTGGATTCTTTGCCAAACAAACTCCGGGGTTCAGTGGCGCAGATATTGCAAATGTATGCAATGAATCAGCTCTTATAGCTGCCAGAACTGAAAAGAAAATGGTTGAAAAGCAAGACTTTTTAGATGCAGTAGACCGCATCATTGGGGGCCTAGAGAAGAAGAATAAAGTAATTTCGCCTACTGAAAAGAAGGCTATTGCTTATCATGAAGCAGGTCATGCTACAGTGAGCTGGCTTCTCGAACATGCTCATCCATTAGTTAAGGTAACAATTGTTCCAAGAGGTAAAGCACTTGGAGCTGCCTGGTATCTGCCTGAAGAAAGACAGCTGAACACCTCTGAACAGATCGAAGATGAAATCGCTGCAGCTCTTGGAGGGCGAGTTGCTGAAGAACTCACCTTCAGCAAAATTTCAACAGGAGCTCTGAACGATCTTGAAAAGGCAACCAAGCAGGCCTATGCAATGGTAACATATTTCGGCATGTCAGAAAAAGTAGGGAACATTAGTTTTTATGATTCTACAGGACAGTCTGAATATTCTTTCAACAAGGCTTACAGCGAAAAAACTGCTGAGCTTATTGATTCTGAGGCTAAAGCTATTATTAATAAAGCCTACGATCGAGCCAAGAATATTTTGCTCGAACACCATGACTCCCATAGGGATCTTGCCGAACTTTTGCTGGAAAAAGAAGTGATTTTTGCTGAAGATCTGGAAAGAATCT
>JAYEFL010000316.1:0-1976 GCA_034658635.1 Bacteroidota bacterium
GGATGCTTTTCGGATTTCAGGAATTCCGGTTGACATCCTGCCTTATTCACCAGCATTGGATGAAGATTACCCATATTGGCCTAATCATCCAAACGAGGATGTTCTCCCCCGCTTGCTTAAGGATCAAAAGATTCTGATACTTCCTGACATATCCGGATTCAAGCGAACTGACAGTGACTGGATAAAATCATTTGTTGAACAGGGTGGTACTGTTATTGCCTTTGGTCCGCAAATACCTATGGCCAGAAAAAGCAGTTATGAACGTAAGGAATTGTTTGGTCTGGAGGAAGGAGAGCCCACAGTCCATTCCTCTATAATTGTAAGCAAATCATCGGGTAGTCGTGTTTCTGCCGGTGATAAATTTAATCTGCCTGACATTCACCTTCCGCTGTGGGAATCCACCGGTTCTGAGGTTTTCGCTGAGTTTGAAGACGGCTCTCCTGCAGTACTGATAAACCGGTATGGTAAAGGGGTGGTTGCAACCATTGTAACTGACGCCAACACTGCTGCGGAGCAATTTCCTGAACTGATTCGCGACATCATAGATAATGCAATGACAACCAGTCGTGTAAGGCGGGTTGTGGATGTTATCGGAACCAATGAAAATGTGGATATTGCAATTACAAAAACTGATGAAGGATTCCGGGTTGCTGTAGTAAACCATAACACATACGAACTTGAGATTACTCTTGATCCTCTAGATGTGCCAAATGGCTCAGCCTTCCAATGGCTTAATCTCATTTCTCAGGAAAGCATTAATGCACAGGCGAGTGATCTTTCTATAAAACTTCAACTACCCGGTTTGGATTTTCTTTGTTTTGAATTTTTTGAATCTGAATAATACATACGAACGATAACCTGATAAGAATAACATCAATGGACAGAGGGTATGGTATGGTATGGAAAATAGAATCACTATGAAAATGACTTTGCTTCTTATCTCAGTGCTGTGTACAACTTATTTAACAGCATCATCAATTCCGGAAGATCCACCAACTTCTTTTGATCTTAGAAATTTTAACAGTAAGAACTACATCTCTTCAGTCAGGCAACAGCAGGGGTGTACCTGCTGGACCCATGGATCTATGGCTGCAATAGAGAGCAACCTGATGTTAACCGGAGTCTGGGAAAGAGCAGGCGAGAGTGGTGAGGTTAACATGGCTGAATATCATCTCGATTGGTGGAATGGATTCAATAATTTCAACAATGACGACACAAAACCCACCTCGGGTGGTGGATTAGATATACACATGGGAGGTGACTATCGTGTGGTTTCAGCCTACCTTTCTCGTGGCGAGGGTGCTGTAAGAGATATTGATGCGCAATCTTATGATTCACCACCAACTCGTATCGATTCTGGCTATCACTACTATTACGTTCGGGATATTGAGTGGTATGTCGCTGGAGACAAGCTTGACAATATCAATAAAATCAAAGAGAAATTAATGAATTATGGCGCTATGGGAACATGTGCCAACTGGAGTTCACAATTCCGATTGAATAATATTCTTTACCAGCCACCTGACAGCACTGTGGATCCAAATCATTCGATCGCTATAATTGGCTGGGATGATACTTTAAGCACTCAGGCACCATATCCTGGCGCATGGCTTTGCAAAAACAGCCATGGCTTATCATTTGGAAACGACGGCTATTTCTGGATTTCCTATTACGATAAGTATTGCGCTCAACATCCTGAAATGGGGGCTGTTTCTTTTCAAAATGTTGAACCTATGCTTTATGATAATTTCTATTACCATGATTATCACGGCTGGCGGGCATCCTTCGGGGAAATATCAGAAGCTTTCAATGCATTCCGTGCAACAGATGATGAATACCTGAATGCTGTAAGTTTTTTTACGGCATCAGATAATGTAAACTTTTCCATAAAAGTCTACGACCGTTTTGAAACCGGCCAACTCCTTGACGAGCTTGCCACTATATCCGGAACTATTCTGCATACCGGATTTCATACA